>JBJXFP010000205.1:0-11454 GCA_046155615.1 Flavobacteriales bacterium
CCAATGCCCTGCCCACAGGTTGGAGTGAAGAAGACCGCGAGCAATGGAAACGACTTGGTGGCAGTGATGAGAACTACAAATTTGTAACACGCACTGTAGCTCTCAATGCTGACAGCATGCGCACTCTGGCTGCTGACGAAAACTTAGATGCAGGCAGCCTGGTTTACACTTTCGTAGCGCGCAGCCTCACGCTGAACAATTTTGGAACATACAATTGCGATCAGCTTCTTCGCATAGCTTCACCAGTAGTAGTAAGACCCGATTTTGTAGATGAAGATGGCAATTCAATCAGCAACGGGAGATTCGTTTCAGTTGTTGATTTGAATATCAACGGTGCATTCAGTTACAGCACTTCCAGCTTTACGTGCAGTTCACGCGGCAGCAATGTGGTGCTGCTCTACACAGAGGATGGCGACATCTATGGCTATAAATACGGTACTAAGGATGGCCGGGAACTTGCGCGTCATGGGCCGCAAACCCTACAGATGGAACTACTCACAGGTAAAGTGGCAACTTCAGAAGACTTAGGCGACTACCTGAAACAAAACAGTTAGTCTGCCAAATCAGAAGCAGCTGGTGAAGCATTGAATGTTGCCCCGGCTACCACCACCACAAATTCGCCACGCGGCTCGCTGGCCCGGAAGTGCGCAAGCACCACGGCAAGCGGGCCGCGTTTGGTTTCTTCAAATTTTTTGCTCAACTCGCGGCTTACTGAACACTGCCGCTCCGGCCCGCAGTGTGTGGCCAGCAGTTCCAGTGTCTTCAGCAGCCTGTGTGGCGACTCGTAAAGCACCGTTGTCATTTCGCTTGCGGCTATTCTGCGCGCTATGGTTTCGCGGCCTTTTTTGTGTGGCAAAAAACCTTCAAATACAAACTTCTCGCAAGGCAGTCCACTCACTACCAGCGCAGGCACAAAAGCAGTAGCTCCTGGCAAACACTCCACCTCCACACCTGCTTGCAAGCAGGCACGCACAAGCATGTAGCCGGGGTCGCTTATGGCGGGTGTGCCAGCATCAGTCACAAGGCACACCATGCTGGCTTCGGCTATGCGCGCAGCAAGCCCATTTACCACTTTGTGCTCATTGTTCAGGTGGTAGCTGTGCAATGGTTTGCTGATGCTGAAATGTGCAAGCAGATGGCGCGTGGTGCGCGTGTCCTCGGCCAGTATGAAGTCACATTCGCCCAACATGCGCAGCGCGCGCTGGCTGATGTCTTCCAGGTTGCCGATGGGCGTAGGTACAAGGCAAAGGCGGGGCATGGTGGTGTTCTTTTTTTGGATCTTAGTATCGGGTGTAAATAGAAGACAGTGCGGGCCGGATCAAAAAAGCATTTGAATCAAAAGCAATGATTGATGAACCGGATGAATATGATCAATGCTGCACTACAAACCTTGCAACGGCCTCACCCACATGAAGGCAATAAACTCCGGGAGCAATCAGATTGGTCTCAATGCTTTTCCCCGAAATATTGAGTTTACCTTTAGCAACCAAACGCCCGTCCAGACCTGTGATGCGGTATGCAGCACCGGGTTTTACGGGGTTCAATATGCTTACAAAAAAGTCTGCGGGGTTAGGATAGAGCAGCATCTCTTGATCGGGCAACAATTCTTCAACGGCATTTGGCGGACAATACAAATCGGCAGTTGAAGCATCGCCATCCAGACCGCCCGTGACTAAAACACAATTGACATAAAACAAACATGCCCCATATCTGTAGCGGGGTGTGCCATCATGTTGAACATATTCATCACTGCCAAATACGCTTAGGATATTCCATTCTGAGCCTGAATAGGTGGTTTCTACATCTATGCCGCTGTGGTTGGTACTGCCTGGTATCAAAACAAAATACAAACCGAGATAGTCACTGTAAACTATCATTTGATGATAGCTGTGTCCACCAACAGTGCTTGCATCGTCACTCCAATCGTTCTCAGTAACATCATACTTCTCGCAGGAAGTAAGTCCTTCAAACAGATTGAGATTGCCATTGAAATAACGCCCGCCACTCACCCAAACACTGCCATCTTCAAGTGCTACTGCCGCATGGTTATCACGTGGCTGGTTGAGAGGTGCTACCTCTGTCCACTCGTTGGTGGCCGGGTCATATATCTCGCACTGGTTCATTTGGAAACCATAGTCAGGATTGTAGCCACCTGTCACCAGCACACGGCCATCGCTCAGCACATTGCAGGTATGTGAGCCACGCGCATAGTGCATGCTGTCCGCGGCTTCGAATTCCATGGTGGTCAGGTTGAGCAAAGTGCATTGCGCAGTGTAGCCATTGCCATTGAAGCCGCCTGTAACGAGCAGGTAATCGGTGGCATTGCCATCATTGTCAATCAATGCCGTGCGGTGGTACGAAATGCCCTCCGGCAGCACAGGCCCGGGGCTGAAAGTGTGAGTGATGTGGTCGTAAATTTCTGTTTGGGCTAGATTGGTTTCTCCATCATAACCACCAATGACGATCACTGTATCGTCTGCTATCAGATCAGCGGTGTGATCAATTCTCGGGCTTGTCATCTCACCGGTATATTCCCATTGATCCAATACAAAACTGTAATACTCAGCGGTGCTTTGCAGGTTGTTGCCATCACTGCCACCAATAGCTATGGCAACACCATCCTCAATCTTAGTTAAGGTATGGCCATAGCGGTTTTCGAACATGGGTTCTACCTCGGTTACCTGACCGCTCATCGATACAACGCTCAACAGCGTGGTGCAAAGGGTAAAAGTGTTTTTCATTGTGCAAATGAATTGGATTTTGAAGAAGATTGGTGTGCCTTGATGATTGTTCACCGGGCCTACGGCAAATAAATTTCTTAGTCCCGAGAATACCCTAAGTTCCCATAGTACTCTCCGAAAGCCCGTTGGTACCCACCGAAGCTCCCATAGTACCGCATGTAATTCCCTTAGTACCCATTGAGGCCCCCTTAGTACCCAATGAAAGCCGCATTACCCTCCTCAAGGTGCCGAGAGTACCCGCTGAAAGCCTATTGATATTGACCGAAATGCCCTTGGTACTCACCGAAAGAGAAAGGGCTGAGAGCGGATAGACTTGGATGAGCGTGAAGTGGTAGTTGCTCCGTTACACTCAGGTCTCACCGTGCGATCAGAATTGATCCATTATTGAGCGACTCTCTGTGGGATGCCGAAATAAATTCGGCATGACGGACCGCAAGAGTTAGGCAAATTACAGTGTGTCACAGTTAAGTTTCGGTTAGACATGGGTGCGCTTCGAACTACGAGTGCACTTAATCCATCAAAGCTTGCACGCTTTTCTCCCTGAACTTGTTTCAGGGTCTTGCAATACCTCACCCCTCAGCCCCAAAGTCCCCTGTCCTTATCACCTCCACCAAAGTCTGGTAATAATTGCGCTTGAGCATCTTGCTCTTAAGCCATGCAAAAAAGGTGATGGCCTGCAGGTCTTCCCTTTCGCCCGGCAGGGCTAAGCGGGCAGCTTTTACCTGTTCCGCAAAGGCTTTGGTAGTCACTATCTGCGGGTCGTTAATTATCTTTTTAATAAAGGTGAGGAAGAACTTGGCGCGTGCGTAGGCGGGCTGTTTGAAGAACTGTGCAAAGTGCTTTTCAATGCTGGTTATTTTAGAAAGGGCTATGTCCTCATGGCCCAGTTCTATCTGCACTATCACTTCTATCATGTTCTTTTTGAAGCGCCATTCTTTGCCCATTTTTTCCTCCAGCCAGCGGTCGGTGTGGGCTATGTCGAGCAGGGTTTTGTTGGCCTTTTTGTACTCGCTGCTCTGGAAGTAATACACCGCGAGGTTCAGCTCCATGTTCAGCCTTTCGGTGCTGCTGATGCGCAGGGTTTTGTCATTCAGCGCATTGTTCAGTATCACTATGGAGGCTTCGTTATCGCCATTGAAACAGGTGATGGCCGCTTTCAGCGCTATGTATTTGCTGTAGAGTTCGGAGAGCCGGTGGTCTTTTTGCAAAATCACTTTTTCCAGTTCGGCTATCTGCTCCAATGCCGCATCGAACTTCTTGTTGCGGTAATAGACATGTGCAAGCATGTAGATAAAACCCATTTCGAACTCTGCATCGTTGCGCGTGAAGAGGCCGGCCTTTTTCAGCCTGCTATATATGCGCACCACGAAAGGCTCGAAGCGGTGATAGTCTTTGGCGCTCACCACCGCGCTGCGGGCCATGCTGGCTATTTTGTACATGAACTCGGGCGTGTTGGCGTCTTCAGTAGTCAGCTTGAAGTCGCGGAATACGGTGGCAGTCACCTCTTCCACATCCAGCATGGTGCCTTGCTTGCGCGCCTCGGCAAGCTGTTGCTTTATCAGGCTGTAGGCAATGCTCAGTCTTTGCTGAGTCTGGTAGCGCACTGTGTTTTGCTGCCACTTGCCTATGGCCTCGTCTAAGTTGGTTTGCAGCTTGTCAGCATAGGCTATCTGCAGGTGGTAGATGGTGTCTAAAAGATCGTATTGTTTGTTTTGCGTAGCAGTGGTCTCTGCTTTTTTGATGAAGTAAGCAGCCACATCAGCCACATTTTTTTGCAGCATAAACTGCGACATGCTGACGAAGCCCGTCACACTGCTGGCCCTGGTGGCATCAGCCTGTAGCTGGCGCAGCACCATGAATTCGTAGAGGCCCTTCATCAGCCGCTTGCGCAGGGTGTGGTATGCATTCAGGTTGGTGGTGCCAAGGGCCTTCACCATTTCGGCAGGTTTGTGGTCGTGGCCGGTAGCCAGTATGTCGAAGAGCTTGAGGTCTTTGCGGCTTTCGCGCTGGCCGATCAGAAAAAGCCTGAACTCACCTTGCTCTTCGGCTGACAAGTATTCTATGGTGCGTTCGAGGAAGTCCATGGGGGGTAAAATACGGATATTGGTTACGGGCGATGGTACCAGAGCATGAATTTCTCCGCGCTCACACCTGGTACCACTTCTCAATGTTGTATATCATCAACCCAAACATATTACGTGATCCAGGGTGCCTGAAAAATACGTTTCCCTCATCACCTACCTATATCCTATTCATCAAAACTCCATTCATTTGCCCCATATGAAATCATTAATGTACAAAATACTTGCATGGCTGCTGCGCGGCATAGTGCGCACTGTTGGCCGCACAGTGTATAGGTTGCGCATACGCGGGGTGGAGCACATACCGGCAAGGGGTGGTGCGCTGCTCGTGGCCAACCACGCCAGTTACATGGACTTTGTGCTGCTCGTAAGCAGCGTGCCGCGTTATGTGCGCTTTGTGATGAATGCCGATGTTTACCACAAGCGCGGTCTGCACTGGATCATGAAGGGTATGAGCTTCATTCCTATTTCGCCACGTGGCGGCTCCAATGATTTTGAAGCCTTCAACACGGCTGTGAGCGAGCAGGTGAATGCCGGATTCGTGGTGGTGATTTTTGCCGAAGGCACTGTAACACGCACCGGCCAATTGCTGGAGTTCAAGAAGGGCGTGGAGCACCTCTCTGCCCGCATCAGTGCGCCTGTTATTCCATTGCACTTCGATAATGTGCAGGGCACGCCTTTCACCTTTCGCGGAGGCAGAAAGCGCGCTGAAAAATTCTCGTTCAAAACCATGAGGCGCGAGGTATTGGTAAATATAGGCCAGCCCATGCGCGGCAAAATCTCCGCATTCATGCTGCGACAGAAAATGAAAGAGATGGAAGTGGAAAATTTCAACCTGCGCATCAGTTCCATGAAAACACTGGACCTGCGCTTGGCCGATGAAATGCACGATGCAGAACACGGACGCTGGAAAGACAACAAGACTACAATCGGTTTTGAAAGTCTGCCCATGAAATTAGCTGCACTCAGCGATGTGCTCGGCCCGCTGCTGAAAGAGGCAGATCGCGCAGCGCTGATGTTGCCCAAGTCATGCACCTCATTTCTTGTGAACCTGTGGCTGCTGATGCAGCAAAAGGTGGTGGTGAACATATCGCCCGACCTGAGCAACGAGGAGAGGCTATATGTGTGCAACAAGGCGAAGGTGAAAATCCTCATCACAACGCGCGACCTGCACTATACACGCTTCGCACCCAATGCTGATGTGGTGCTGTACATAGAAGACCTGATGGAGCAAATGGAAAAGGGCAAAAGCCCAAACGCCATATATACACACATGAGCAAAATGGGCACGCAGATGTCAGCGTGGTTCAGCAGGCCCGCCATGCACGATGATGTGGTTGCCATTTTTTTCCAGAAAAAAAACCGCGAGGAGATGCGCTGCGTTTCGCTCACCCACCGCAATTTTCTGTCGGTAATCACCTCCCTGCGGCAGGTGTATCACTTCGAAAAGGGAAGCAAGCTGTTAGCCAACATTGACCTGAGCAATGTGTATGGCTTTGTGCTGGAGTTGCTGCTGCCCATTGTGTCCGATTTGAAATTGGATATAGTGGATGCACAAGACAATACGGAAGACTACGTGAACATGCTCCAAGTGGGAGAGCCTGACCTCGTTCTGGCATCACCCGCGCAGTTGCAGGCCATTGCCGCGCTCTCGCAGGTTAAGAATATTCCTTACCTGAAAACAGTATTTACAGCGGATGTGCCGCCTGACGACCATGCCTTAGAAACACTGAGCCAGCGCGGTGTGCAGGTGATGCGCTGCGCAGGCCTTATGGAGACTACCTCCATATATGCAGTGAACATACACAACTACCAGGGCCGCGACATAGCAGGCAAAATGATGGAACAGGAGAACTACAGCGAAGGCTCCATAGGCAAACCCATACCGGGAGTGGCGCTGAAAGTATGCGACCCTGCCGACCACACCCGCGAACTGCTGCACGATGAGGCCGGCACACTGTGGGTGAAAGGCCCCGGCATAGCACCGGCCAAAGCCGAAGACTACGAATGTGTGCCCAAGCTGGTAGATGGCTGGTACAACACAGGGCTGTCGGGCAGTGTGAACCACAAGGGGTTCGTTTACCAAAACGCATGAGGGTGAAGCACTCATGCTTCACGCTTTTCGGGAGGGTATCTGTGAAAAATGGAAATTGCCCTGCCTGATGTGAGGCAGTTGGAGAAAAAACACACACAACAAAAAAGCCCCGGCATCACACCGGAGCTTTCCATTCATTTTCCTCTATGGAGTAGGAGGCGTTGGCCCACTTCCACCGCCACTATCCACTATCACCCTTGCCCCCACATACCCAAGATAAAAACCACTGTCCGAATTCCTGAACCGTCCCATCAGCTTATCCAACTTATCCAGCACCTCATCAGTAGCCTTAAATAGAGGTATCAACTCCTCAGTTGCCACACTCTTCTCCACTATCCGCGTCCTCGGCAAAGTCGAAGCAGAGATGAACGTATCCAGCAGCACACCCGCAGCAGTCACATCTGCCACTATCACACCATAAGCCACCGCTGGCCCACCCAGCGCAGTCAGGTCAGCTATCACCTGCAAGCCCCTCGTCTCCACTTCACCATCCTTCAGCTTATACTCCCATTGCGACCGGTTCACCCTGAATTTCTGAGCCAAATCATTATCATCAATATCCAGCGCATACCCTATCGCACAATCCAGCAAAGGCATTATCGCATTCGCAAATTCAAGCCGCGCCTCACCCTTATCAGTCGTAGCACCCTTGCTGCTCGTTCCGCCCTGCACACCACCCTGCACCACTATCGCATCACGCCCGTTCTTCACTTTACTTACAGCATTCTCTATCGGAGTCATACCCGTGTACTTCACCAAATTGGTAGTCATATAACTCAGTACAACATCATACATGTTCAGTTTACTTTCTTGTATGTCATTCATGGCATTAGAGTTTTATTTGTTTGAGAATGAGAAACAATCCAACTCTTCAATTATTGTAATAAGCGAAAAAAAATTTCATCAATCAAAAACATGGACATGAATTCAAATACAGAATTATTCGATTTACAAGTTGACACCTGCGTTGTTGCCTTTATCGACATTTTAGGATTTGCCGACATGCTCAAAGACAAATCAGATAGTGAAATAATTGATGTATATAGAGGTTTGAAAGTCGCACTTGATGAGTCATTGACAGAAGCGGAGGAAACATTGAATGGCATATTAAACGGAACACAACTCTTTTTTAAAAAGTTTGAAAACAAAGACATTGAGATGCCAAAATTTGAAGTGCGTCAATTTTCTGACAACGTCTATTTCTCTTGCAAATACACTGATGAACAATCATACATTGTGTCTTTGCTCATGATAGGAATTGGTTCCGCCATGTATCAATTCAGAATGATGCAAAAAGGATACTTTGTTCGTGGTGCCATTTCACAGGGTCAGAGCATTCAGGATGAGCGAGTAGTTTTCTCTCAGGGTCTTATCGCTGCTTATGAACTGGAATCAAAGATTGCCCTATACCCAAGAATAGTAATTGACAAAAAAGTCATAAACTCCTTTCATCAATCAGATCAGGAAGATAATTTCACTAGAGTAATTCAGAATTGTATTGCTGTGGATTGGGCAGGAATCTATTTTGTTGACGTATTCGAAATCCTTCAAGGCCTATTCCAACTTATTGCTTTCGCTGCAAAGGACAAAACCAAAACAATTCAAAAAATTGCCCAACATGTCTATCCCTCAGAACCAATCAATATTCCTGATAATGTTTCCGAAGAAGAAATAAACGATGCCCCATTTGAAATGATTGATGAGATAATGAAAATCGTTGAACAAAGAATAATTCAGTATAAAGACCAACAACAGGTCAAAGAAAAATACCTATGGCTTCGCGAGTACATGCAATTCCATGGAAAAGATGTCACAAAAGGAAGTATCGAGTTCATAACTCTTGACCAAGAACGTAATCCCGAAGACTACAAGACTAAGAAGTAACCAGCTTCTCAATCATTCCCTTGATACTCGGATACAATAACTCATAGACTTGTTTCTTGCCTTCAGGTATATCACTCTCCTCCAATGCATATAGATAAAGAATCGTCTCAGGCACCTCCAGCCCCTTGCATATTTTTTCAAGAGTCGACTTATTTGGTCTTCTCACACTATTCTCAATCTGCGAGATAGCAGTCTGGGAAACTTCGCAAGCCTTTGCGAAGTCCCCCTGACTGATTCCCTTTTCCGTTCGGATTTTTTTTATTGCTAATCCAATATTCATTCAGTTATATCAACTTGTCCCTTGTGAGGAATTCATACAAACCTGTTAGAATTTTAGCCAATATGTTTTTGTCATTGGCCTTCTCATCAGGTATCATTTTCAATTTTTCTACTATTCTTATCAGAACAGCAGAGTCACGCTTTGATAGCTTGGACGAACGAGAATTGATAACGTCTCCAAGCGTTTCTATGAAATATTCCTTTGTTGTTGTCTTCATTTGAAAAAAATGTTGTTGTTAAACTTTGTGTCACTTTAGATAACACAACAACAAGTTCTTCATCAATAGAAACCTTAGTGATTATTTTCAAACGATGTCCCACATTTCGCATACCGAAAACATCATAGGCAATAAAGCAAAGTTTTCTCGCGATAGCCTTTCTTAATTTGAGCAGCCTCAATATGCGAGTATAAATTCCGTATGCAATTCTTAAGAGCTCCAATTTCAAAAGAGACATAATCAATACAATGTCTGCGCGCAAATGAGGACTATTCTTACTGCGCGTATATAGTATTTTGAGGCGACACAATGCTCGACCTATTCTTGTTGAATCTGAACATCCGTCACAAATCTGATGCTTTTCCAAGACAGCCAAAACGCTATTTTCTATGCACCTTTCAGTCAAATCGTGCATCCATGCAAAAGGCTTTCTCACAGGCTTCAACCAATCTGGCAAAGGAGACCCCATCAGGTTATGCAGATTCTGCATGCCCGGCTTCTCATAGTGCGAACACCACACATTTCTCAACCACCATTCATCAGTGTCAATTTTGCATTCTTCAATACCGAATTTTTTGTATGGGTTTGAATCCAAGGCCATTGACGAATCATTTAAAAGTGATTTTGACCAAGGCGAATCATATAGATTTTCAATGCCCCAATTAGTTGGCAATTTGCTGGTGACAGATAATTTCGAATTCATTTACCCTAAATATTGCGCAAACATAAAAATAAATTCATTTTTTGATTGTAGAATGGCATATTATTTTACGAACAATGTAAAGTGACAGGGAAATGAAAATTCCAGATGCACCCTCACCCCATCCCCAAAGTCCCATTCGTTCAACACCCCAATCCCCTCACACAAAATCCCCATCTCCTCACACAATACACGCATCTCCTCATACAAAATCACCTTCACCTAACACAAAACAACCATCCCCTCATACATACTAATTATCACCTCATCTCAAATCACTATTAACAAACAAAAAATATCTATCTCCTCACACAAAACATATATTTCCCCACACAAAATACCCATCACCACAACATGTTCCGGCTCAACACCCCCTTCATCATCGCCAAAGGCCACGCCAAGCCCAGCGTCCTGCTCCGCAAATGCGGTGCAGCCGAAGCCACCATCAAAGCACTCCTCACAAGGCCCATCGCCAACATCAAAATCACCACCCTCACCAACCTCTGCCTTGCCCTCAACTGCACCCCAAACGACCTCCTCACCTTCACACCCCCCTCCGGCAAGCCACTCCCCGAAGGCCACGCCCTCAACACCCTCGCACCCACCGCCCCCTTCGACATGCTCAGCGCACTCCAAAACCTCCCAAAGGACAAACTCCTTCAAGTGCAACAAATCATGTCATCCTGAACTCGTTTCAGTACCTCTCCCCTCAACTTGATTCAGCCACCCATCAAGCCCCGTCATCCTGTACTTGTTCAGGACCTCTTCCAAACTATAGTTCATTACCCCCCTATTTTCGTCCCTCCTTTCTTAACACCGTCATCCATGTACACCTCAATGAAAACCCACCTGCAGGCCGAACTAAAAGCCATCGAAGAAGCAGGCCTTTACAAACGCGAACGCATCATCACCACCGCACAAGATGCTGTCATAAAAACAAGTGCCGCTTCTTCTTCTCCTTTAGGAGAAGATGCCCGAAGGGCAGATGAGGTGGAGGTCCTCAACTTCTGCGCTAACAACTACCTCGGCTTATCATCTCATCCTGTTGTTACAGAAGCTGCGAAACGCGCTATCGATACACACGGCTTCGGCATGAGCAGCGTGCGCTTCATCTGCGGCACACAAGACATACACAAAACACTCGAACAAAAAATATCAGACTTCCTCCACACCGAAGACACCATCCTCTACGCAGCCGCCTTCGATGCCAACGGTGGCGTATTCGAACCACTGCTTGGCGAGCAAGACGCCATCATCAGCGATGAACTCAACCACGCCAGCATCATAGACGGTGTGCGCCTGTGCAAGGCACAACGCTACCGCTACAAAAACAACAACATGGACGACCTCGAGGCCCAGCTCAAAGACGCCACAGCCAAAGGCGCGCGCTTCAAGCTCATCGTCACCGATGGCGTATTCAGCATGGATGGCTACGTAGCACAGTTAGATAAAATCT
>JBJXFP010000010.1:0-83800 GCA_046155615.1 Flavobacteriales bacterium
CCCACTAAGAATGTAAGTGGAACAAAAATGGTAGTCATGATAGTCATCACCTTCATGATTTGATTCATCTTCATCTGCAAATTGCTGTGATAGAGATCCAGCATATTGCTCAGCATTTCGCGATACATGGTCAGATTTTCCGATTCATAGATGATGTGGTCATACAAATCTTTGTAGTACTTAGCTATCTCATCTTCCAACTCACGAGTCACCGTGTTGATGGCTTCCTTGAGCGGATCGATACTGCGTTTAAAATCTAACAATTCTTTGCGCAGCGCAAGTATTCTGTGAAGCGTAAATTCTGTTGGTCGTTTGATAACAGTGCTCTCCAGTGTTTCTATTTGCACCGCGAGTTTTTCGCTCACTGCAATGTAGTTATCCACTACTGTGTCCAATATCAGATAGGCCAGGTAGTACCCATCTTTGCCTCGCACTTTTCCTTTTGCAGTTCTTATACGTTCGCGAATTCCATCGAAGCTGTCACCGGGTCGTTCTTGAAACATCAGCACAAATCTCTCGCTGATGATGAGTGAAAGTTGTTCAACATTTAGTTGGGAAGATTTAGGTTCTATCTCCAGCATCTTCAGCGTGATGAACATGTAGTCATCAAAAAATTCCACCTTAGGCCGACTCTCACTGTTCATTACATCTTCAAGCACCAGTATGTGCACATTGAATCTCTTTCCTATTTCCTCCACCACATGCGCATCATGAATGCCATCTGCATCGATCCACGATACTGAGGCCGAATCAGCATACGCGGTGCACTGGGCAAAATCCTGGAGAGTACTTTCATTTAGCTGGTGCTGGTCATAGTCCATTACACGCACTGAAACCTCGGCATCTACTCGCTCACCAACATGAACCAGGCTCCCCGGGCCAAGACCTGCTTTGGAGGCACGTGTGTTTTCTCCTTTTGTTTCGCTCATGCAGCGAAAATGAAACAATACGATACTTCAAGCAACATTTCATTTTATTCCGTTCAACATTCACACATGGAAAAACACGTATGGCAGGGCCACAAAATTTGAGTGCATCAATTCAATTTGCATCGCACAATTCTGATCAGTAATAAATGAGAGTACACCTCACAGCCATTGGTGGCAGTGCCATGCACAACTTAGCCATTGCATTGCATCAAACAGGAATAACCGTAACCGGTAGCGATGACGAAATATTTGAACCCAGTAAATCCCGCTTGCAAAAACATAGTTTGCTGCCTGAATCAGAGGGTTGGTTTATGGAGAAAATTTCCACACAATTGGATGCGGTGATTGTTGGTATGCATGCGCGAAAAGACAACCCCGAATTACTGCGTGCGCAAGAACTCGGTTTGAAAATTTTCTCTTACCCGGAATACATCTATGAGCAGACAAAAGACAAAACACGCATTGTGATAGGTGGCAGCCATGGCAAGACAACCACTACTGCTATGATTTTGCATGTGATGAAAGCTTGTGATATCGAGTGCGATTTTCTGGTGGGTGCGCAGCTCGATGGATTCGATTGCATGGTGAAGTTTTCCAAAACATCAAAGTATGCGGTGATAGAAGGTGATGAGTATCTATCCTCACCCACCGACCTTCGTCCTAAGTTCCATCTTTATCACCCGCACATAGCCTTGCTCAGCGGCATAGCTTGGGATCACATCAACGTCTTTCCCACCTTCGAAAACTATGTGGAGCAGTTCAGCATTTTCTTAGACAAAATAGAAAAAGGTGGAGCGCTGATCTATTGCGAGGCCGATGGAGAAGTGAAGAAACTTTCAGAAATACATGGTGGAAGTTTCAGAAAAATTGCATACGATACTCATCCTCATGAGGTAGAGAATGGGGTGACCTATTTGATATTCAATGAATCAAAAATTCCACTGAAGATTTTTGGAAACCACAATTTGCAAAACCTGAATGGAGCAAGATTGGCATGTAATCAAGTTGGGATTTCAAATGAAAAATTTTACTCAGCTATACAAACTTTCAAGGGTGCAGCACGCAGACTGGAGCTAGTGAAAGAAACACTGCGGAGCATTATTTACAAAGACTTCGCACACTCACCATCCAAGTTGAAAGCCACCACCGCTGCTTTCAAACTACAATATCCCAATCGCAAACTGATAGCGTGTATGGAGTTACATACATTCAGCAGTCTGAATGCAAAATTTCTGAACGAATACAATGGAGCTATGGCATCAGCCGACAAGGCCTATGTCTATTTCAATCCACTCACTCTTGAACACAAGAAACTGCCGGCCATATCTCGCAAGCAAGTGAAGGATGCCTTCGCAACGGCCAATGTAGAAGTCTATACAGATTCAAATGCGCTGATGAAAGAATTGAAATCAATGCAGTGGAATGAGTGCAATTTGCTGCTCATGACATCAGGCAATTTTGATGGTGTTAATTTCAATGAGCTGGCTAATGATTTGTTGAATCAGAACTCCATGTAACCCTTCCGTCCTGAGTAAGCTTTCTTACGCCCTTCATCTTTAGTTTTTTGAAATACGCATGTGGCGGATTAAAAACGAATTTGAATTCCGAACACATCACTCCTGAAGGCACGCACATTACTGCATATTTTTCAGCGCCCTACTCTTGCAGCATGCCAATTTTTTTCATCCCAGACCCACATCGAGCATCATCATAACCAGAAAACCGCCAACGAAGCCAAGTGTAGCTACATCAGTTGAGCGATCAAGTTGAGTTTCCGGCACTACTTCTTCTATTACCACATAGATCATTGCGCCTGCGGCAAAAGCCAAAGCATAAGGCAGTATAGGTTGCATTTGTATCACAGCAAGGGCACCAATAACTCCGGCAACCGGCTCCACAATGGCAGAGAGCTGACCATACCAAAAACTTTTCAATCTTGATAAACCAAGCCTTCTCAATGGAAAAGACACGGCCATTCCTTCCGGAAAATTTTGCAATCCGATACCGATAGCCAATGCAACTGCACCGCCTATGGATGCCTCTGGAATACCAGCCGCAACTCCCCCAAAAAGCACCCCTACAGCCAAGCCTTCAGGAATATTGTGAAGCGTGATGGCCAGCACCAAAAGCGTAGTCCTGTGCCAGTTGGTGTGCACACCTTCGGCTTTACTCTCCGGAAAATTGAGATGTAAATGAGGAAGCAATTGATCCAAACCATAAAGAAATAATGCACCCAATCCAAACCCCACAGCAGCGGGTACAGCTTTTATGAATCCCTCGCCCGGACTCATCTCTATGGCCGGGCTTAGCAGCGACCAAAAGCTGGCGGCCACCATCACTCCACCCGTGAAGCCCAGCATGCCATCGAGCGCCTTTCGACTTAGATCTTTGAAAAAGAATACCAACCCCGCACCACTTGCAGTTACAAGCCATGTAAATGTGGTAGCGATGAGGGCACCCCAAACCGGATCCAGATTTTCAAAAAATTCGATTACTTTGTGCATAGGATTTTTGAATATTCTGGTTCAAACATAACCCTCATTGTTTTACCCTTCTAAGTTTAGCATTACTACTTTCTACAAATGAAAAAAATTTACCTGTTACGTCACGCAAAATCCGATTGGAGTGATCCCGTATGCGCAGACTTCGATCGGCCTCTGAACATGAGAGGCTTAAGAGATGCACCATTCATGGCTAAAAAACTTGCAGGTAACGAATATAGTATCCAACTAATCCTTTCCAGCCCGGCTAACAGAGCTATTACAACGGCTCAGTTTTTCGCAGAAGCACTGAAAATTGGAGCTTCAGCTTTGCAGATAGAAGAAAAAATATATGATGCATCTGTAAAGGATTTGATTCAAATCATCTGCTCCCTATCAGAATCGTACAGCACTGTGCTTATTGTGGGGCACAATCCTGGCATGTCCTTATTGGCGGCTTACTTAACCAATAGCCAAATGGATATGCCCACCTGTGCGATAGCATGCATCGAGTTGGAAATTGAAACGTGGAATATGACGAGTAAGGCGACTGGTAGCATTGTTTCATTTGATTATCCAAAAAAATATTTCAATTCCGATTTGCTGCACTGATAAGGGTTGCAAAGCATTTTCGTAAACCATTTTTGTAAACCACTTCGTACCTGCCGGCTGTATTGGCCTACTTTAGCACACCATAAAATCCAATGCCGTTCGGCACTATTTATGGGCATGTCAGAAAATATCAAATACATCTTTGTTACCGGAGGGGTAACATCATCACTCGGTAAAGGAATTATTTCCGCATCATTAGCCAAGCTTCTCCAGACAAGAGGATTCAAAGTAACTATACAAAAGCTGGATCCATACATCAATGTGGATCCCGGAACATTGAATCCTTATGAACATGGCGAATGTTATGTAACAGATGATGGAGCTGAAACAGATCTTGATCTTGGCCACTACGAACGTTTTCTGAATGTGCCCACCTCGCAAGCCAACAACGTAACCACAGGCCGCATCTACCAAAGCGTAATAGATAAAGAGCGCAGAGGAGAATATCTGGGAAAGACAGTTCAGATCATTCCCCACATTACTGACGAGATAAAAAGATGCATACAGATACTTGGATCAAAGAGTGAATTTGATTTTGTGATAACTGAAATAGGTGGCACTGTAGGCGACATAGAATCGTTACCCTACATAGAAGCCGTTCGTCAATTGAAGTGGGAGAAGGAGGAGGACTGTATTGTAATTCACCTCACACTCATACCCTACCTTACCGCTGCCGGTGAACTCAAAACAAAACCTACTCAGCATTCGGTAAAAACTTTGCTTGAAAATGGAGTGCAGCCTGACATACTTGTTTGCCGCACCGAGCACGAACTTTCTCCACAAATAAGGAACAAGATTGCCAAATTCTGCAACGTAACCTCCAATGCAGTTATTCAGAGCATTGATGCAAGCACCATTTACGATGTGCCTATGATGATGCTTAATGAAAAACTGGATGAAGTAGTATTGGAAAAACTGAATGTAAAGAGCAAGAAGAAGCCCGACATGAAGAAATGGGAAGACTTTCTATACAAACACAAAAACCCCAAAGGAAAAATCATCGTTGCACTTATTGGTAAGTATGTGGAATTGAAAGACTCATACAAATCCATAGCAGAATCATTCATACACGCAGGTGCAGCTAATGAGGTAAAGGTGGAAGTAAGGTGGATACACTCCGAAGAACTGACCATCAGAAACGCTGTAGAAAAGCTGAACGGTGTGGATGGTGTATTGGTAGCCCCAGGCTTCGGATCGCGCGGCATGGATGGCAAGATGGAGGCTATCAAATATGCCCGCGAAAACAATATCCCGTTTTTCGGTATTTGCCTCGGTATGCAAATGGCAACTGTTGAGTTTGCACGCAACGTGCTTGGCTTTGCCGATGCCCATTCAACCGAAATGAAAGAATACACTCAACATCCGGTAATAAGTCTGATGGCTGAGCAAAAAAGTGTGATGAACAAAGGTGGCACCATGCGCCTTGGTGCTTATCCATGCAGGTTGACGCCCGGCACCAAAGCACACAAAGCCTATGGGGTAGATCTTGTAGAAGAGCGCCATAGGCACCGCTTCGAGTTCAACAACGAATACAAAGAACAATTCGAAAAAGCCGGTTTCAAATGCACAGGAATAAACCCTGACAGCAACCTTGTAGAGATTATTGAACTCGACAATCATCCATACTTTGTTGCATCACAATTCCACCCGGAGTATAAAAGCACGGTCATGAATCCACATCCATTATTCGTGAGTTTTGTGAAGGCTGCAAAAAAATTCTATAGCCTGAAAGTGAAAGCTGGAGTTGAAGAATTGCAGCAATAGAAATTTCAATCTACCTTTTCTGCCATGATGACAAAATCAATTGGGGTCACATTTTTATTGGCCGCTATCCTCCATTCGTGCAACGAATCAAAATCAGATTCAAATCAGAACAAATACTTCCTACCACACACTGAAGGTATTCAGGATGGAGGTGTTCAAGTAATTCCTATCGAAACTCCCAAAGGAAAATTCAACGTCTGGACAAAGTGTGTAGGCAACAATCCCAAAACAAGAGTGCTGCTTCTAAACGGAGGACCCGGTTGTACACATGAGTATTTCGAATGCTTTGAAAATTTTCTTCCTGCAGAAGGTATAGAGTTTATTTATTACGATCAGCTCGGCTGTGGTCACTCAGACAATCCTGACGATACTGCCATGTGGGACTTGAAGCGCTATGTGGAAGAAGTAGAACAAGTGCGCAAAGCACTCAATCTCAACAGCGACAATTTCTATCTGCTTGGCCATTCATGGGGCGGCATTCTTGCCTTGGACTATGCTATGAAGTATCAGCACAATTTAAAAGCACTCATAATATCTAACATGATGTGCAGTGCTCCGCTCTATGACAAGTATGCCGATGAAGTATTAGCCGGAACCATAGATGCGGCTGTATTGGATACTATCAGAAGAATTGAAGCCGCAGGTGATTTCAGCAATCCTAAATACATGCAGTTGCTTGAACCACACTTTTATCAGCAACACATTTGTCGCATACCCGCTGCAGCTTGGCCCGAGCCTATGACCCGATCATTTTCTAAACTCAACCAATCACTATACGTCTCCATGCAGGGGCCGAGCGAATTTGGTATCTCAGGCAAACTGGAAAATTGGGATCGCAGCACTGATTTGGACAAAATAAAAATTCCTTGCTTAACCATAGGTGCCAAACATGACAGCATGGATCCAGAGCACATGCGCTGGATGAGCACCCAAGTGAAGAACGGATCGCATGTGCATTGTCCTGATGGAAGTCATATGTGTTTCTATGATGATCAAACGGTCTATTTCAAAGGCCTGATTGACTTTATCAAACAGACAGAAGCAAATCCGAACAAATAAAAAAGCGCAGCATTGGCTGCGCTTTCCCGTATCGTTCATCAATATGAATCTACATAGCCGCTTGTGCAGCAGCTACAGCCGCACCCGCATTCAGGTTTCCATATCCCGTTGCACCATTTGGATTAGGATAGAATTGCGAAGTGGTGAGCAAATAATCATAGACCTGCTCGCGTGTGAAGCCGGTATTTACGCTCCAAACCACAGCTGCAATGCCTGCCGCGGTAGCAGTGGCGGCTGAGCTGCCCCCAATGTATGATGGTGTGTTGCCGCTTTGTTTCAAACTCAATGTATTCCTACTTGCATTGCTGTTTCGTTCCATCACTATGGTGAAATCAACCTCACTGCCATCATGACACGAATCACACGTGTTGTTGTTTTCTTTCACTCCCGTAACGGCCACGCATTGGGCATGCACAGCAGGATATGTTACACCCCACCAAGTAAGAAAACTGAATGATGTGCCTGCTGCCGCAAAGAGCATTTTGCCCTGATTGTGTGCATACACCACCCCATCATAGATAACACTGCTATAAAAAGGTGAACCAATAGACATACTGACAATTTTCACATCAGGCTTCTGGCCCATCTTCACCAAAGCATTTTTTACACCCGTCTTTTCGCTTGATTTGTCAAGTACCACATCCTCGCAACCACGAATGAAATGCAGGCTCGATTTGTAAGCAACACCGGAGGTAGCACCGGTGTTGTTGCGTGGGCCTACAGCCAGGCCACTCATACTTGTGCCGTGTGTACATGAGGTAAATGCTGAATTGCCAAAGGTGTATTCCGTAGTAATCGTGCGGCCTATGTTGCTATCACCATTGTTGAAGTCTGCATTGAGCAAACTTTGTGATGCGCTGATACCTGCATCTATGATTCCGACAGTGATACCTTCTCCGGCTTTGCTATTCCATGCTGAAGCTATGTTATGAATGGCGTGATTCCATGGCAGCAAACAGTTAGGAGTGGATGTGGTATAATCAGCAGTATTGAGCGCATAGGTGCTGCCGCTGCAACCCGATGTGCTGCGTTCGGCCTCTGTACCTGGCCAGTAGTCAAGAGGTTCTATGTAGCGCACATTTTCAAGATTGTGCAGTTTGGTCAACATGTCTTTGCTCGTCATTCTGAAGATGATGATGGGAAGCACTTTGTCATCTTCAATCACCACGTCTCGCTCAGTAATTGCCGCTTTGGAATCAACATTCAGCTCGTCCAACACAAACTTGAGCAGTGCATCGTGCGTGGCTTTCCAAGCTCCGTTTTGCAAATCAATTTGGTGCATAATGGTTTCTATATCTCCAACGCCTGTGGGTTTATATCCGATGGCAACACTGTTGTCGCTATGCACCACAGCACTCCATAGCGTTTTCATATCCGCCCATTCCCACCTGAAGTCGTGTTCCCGTTCAAGCATAGTCAGTACATAATCATCCAGCATCTCTTTGCTCAATACCTCACCTTCAGGCACGGCTATCTGACTTGCTTTTACTTGCAAAACCTGCTTGTTCACGGCAAATTCTTGTTCATAATTCTTCTTGCTGCAGCCACCCATCAGTATGATGGCAAGCAAAATGCCGGTTAGTCTGTTCATTGTATTTATAAATGGTTAAAGTTGAAAAGGATGAGGCCAAAGTAACAGTTTTGACTGTCTGCAAAACACATTGGTGAATAACTCCTGCATTGAAATGCTGCTTGTATTTTGCACCCCCATTACAACCTCACACAACAAGGAAATCAAGATGAGCAAAGTATTCGACCTCGATATGATAAAAGCGGTCTATAGCCGCTTTCCACAACGCATAGCAGCAGCCAGAAAAGCAGTAGGTAAACCGCTTACCCTTTCTGAAAAAATTTTGTATGCCCACCTTTGGGAAGGCGATGCAAACGCTGCATTCGAGCGTTCCAAGTCATATGTTGACTTCGCTCCTGACCGTGTGGCCATGCAGGACGCAACGGCCCAGATGGCCCTGTTGCAATTCATGCAGGCTGGTAGAAAAAAAGTAGCTGTCCCAAGCACTGTGCACTGCGACCACCTCATACAGGCACGCGTTGGTTCTGCGCAAGACTTGCAAGACTCACTGAACAAAAACAACGAAGTATTCAATTTCCTTTCTTCCATTTCTGACAAATACGGCATCGGTTTCTGGAAGCCCGGTGCGGGTATCATTCACCAGGTGGTGCTTGAGAACTATGCGTTCCCCGGTGGTATGATGATAGGAACTGACTCCCACACGGTAAATGCCGGTGGCCTTGGTATGGTGGCCATAGGTGTTGGCGGTGCTGACGCTATGGACGTGATGGCCGGAATGGCTTGGGAACTGAAATGGCCAAAACTTATCGGTATAAAACTGACAGGAAAACTGAGTGGCTGGGCCAGCGCAAAAGATGTGATTTTGAAAGTAGCCGGCATCCTCACCGTGAAAGGTGGCACTGGTGCTATCGTAGAATATTTTGGTGATGGTGCACAGTCTCTTTCATGCACCGGAAAGGGTACCATCTGCAACATGGGTGCTGAGATTGGTGCTACTACTTCCACCTTCGGATATGATGAAAGCATGGAGCGTTACTTCCGCTCCACAGGCCGCGCAGAGGTGGCGGACCTTGCCAACAATATCAAAGAACACCTGACAGGCGATGCTGAAGCTTATGCCAATCCGTCTGCATATTTCGATGAAGTAATTGAAATAAACCTGAGTGAATTAGAGCCTCATTTGAATGGTCCTTTCACCCCTGATTTGGCTACGCCTATTTCTAAAATGAAAGAAGCAGCTGCAAAGAATAATTGGCCCACCAAAATTGAAGTAGGGCTCATTGGTTCATGCACCAACTCATCTTACGAGGACATTGCGCGTTCGGCATCGCTTGCTAAACAGGCCGTTGCAAAAGGGCTAAAACCAAAATCAGAATTCAGCATTACACCCGGCAGCGAGCAGGTGCGCTTCACCATTGAGCGCGATGGATTTATTGACACGTTTAATCAAATGGGTGCAACAGTTTATGCCAATGCGTGTGGCCCATGCATTGGTATGTGGGCAAGAGTTGGAGCAGAAAAGAAAGAGAAGAATACCATTGTCCATTCCTTCAACCGCAACTTCCAGAGCCGCAACGATGGCAATCCGAACACTCTGGCTTTTGTGGCTTCGCCTGAGTTGACTACTGCTCTGGCTATTGCAGGCGACCTGACATTCAACCCAATGACAGACACCCTTACCAATGACAAAGGAGAACAAGTAAAATTAGACGCGCCAAGCGGTGATGAATTGCCACCACGTGGTTTTGATGTTGGTGATGCAGGCTTCCAATGGCCTTCAGAAGATGGCAGTGGTGTGCAGATAAAAGTGGCAACTGACAGCGAACGCTTGCAACTGCTCGCCCCTTTCGATGAGTGGGATGGCAAGAACATAACGGGTGGCCGTGTGCTGATAAAAGCTAAAGGCAAATGCACCACTGATCACATCTCGCAGGCGGGTCCATGGCTGCGTTACCGTGGTCACTTAGACAATATCTCCAACAACACATTGATAGGCGCCACCAACTTCTTCAATGGTGAAATAAATAAAGTGAAGAACATAGAGACAGGTGTCTATGACGAAGTGCCTAAAGTGCAGCGCGCATACAAAGCAGCCGGAGTGCCAACCATAGTGGTGGGTGACCAGAACTACGGTGAAGGAAGTTCGCGCGAGCACGCAGCCATGCAGCCACGTCACTTGGGTGTGAAGGCAATTCTGGTAAAATCATTTGCCCGCATCCACGAAACCAATTTGAAGAAACAAGGAATGCTCGCATTGACGTTTGCAAACGAAGCTGACTACGAAAAAATTCAGGAGCATGACACCGTGAATTTCATTGACCTCACATCTTTCTCGCCCGACAAGCCATTGCACATTGAGTTTGCACATGCTGACGGAACTAAAGATGTGATTGCTGTCAACCATACCTACAATGCGCAGCAAATAGAATGGTTCAAAGCAGGTGGTGCTTTGAATTTGATAAGGAAGAGTTTGAATTGAAAAGCCAATAATTCAGCACATTCAGAATATCAAATCAAGAAAAAAAAGAAAGGTGCAAGCAAAAATGCTTGCACCTTTCTTTTTTACTAAACGCTTTACACTAATACCAAAACTCAACCTACATAGATTTTATGCACTACTGTGCGTCCTGCTGCATCGCCAATGCGGATGGCATACAAACCTTTACCCCAACCCGTGGTACTGATGATATGACTTCCGTCATTAATTACTGCCTGTTGCACCAACCTTCCATCAGTTGCTATAACAGTCATCTGCTGACCAACAGTAGTGCCGCTCAATCTGATTTCGTTCTGTGGTCCGGAATAGGTTACACTGATTTCGTTGAGTACATTCTTTGATTCAGTCACATTGATGATGGCGCACATTTCAACCTCTTCATACAACACTGCTGCGGTTTGCGTACCTACCACTTTCACCGTCTTATCGGGGCAAATGGCATACACCAGCGGATAATAATTCACGGCATATGCGTTGGCTATTTGCACCAAATCATTGCCCTCAGGATTCAGTATCGGATACGAAATACCTGCAAGCCAATTGCCTTGAGTAACTCCACTTATTCCATTGAATTCATTGAGGCCGTTGTTGGGATCCACTTCAATTCCAATCACTATTACATCCTGCGAGGAGCTGCCTGCCGGGCCATGCGATGTATGCAAATCTTCCACATGCCCTTGGTTGTGATAATTCCAACAATTAGGGCAATGTGTAGCCCAAAAATCTATGTAAACCGTTTTGCCTGCATCTAAATACTCGTATAAATTGTGCTGGGTTCCATCAATATCTGAAAGCGCAAAGTCAGGTGCAGTGCTACCATTGGTGAGTTGAGCACAAGCACCAACTGAAATACCGGACAAAAGCCAAAGAAGAAGTTTTTTCATTTGATTTGATTTTTTATTTGGTTGTAAATTCTTGTTCTTGTGAATGGTCGAAACATTGTTACGCTCCTGACAATCCAATTGAATTTTTTTTTATCCCCTCGCAATTCAAAGCCATTCGAAGCCAAGAATCTATCTTGCGCCACTTGCAAACAGATCAGCTTACAATGGCTCAAACCATATTGCACCAGTGGGTTCGCGACTACGCGGATGGGATGCATTCATGGGCCTTACACAAAACTTCTGATAAGCAATCAGCTGAAGATTTGGTGCAAGAGACTTTTCTGGCAGCTACACAATCCTTTTCAAAATTCGAAAACAGGTCGCAGGCAAAAACATGGCTGTATTCCATTCTTAACAACAAAATCATAGACCACCACCGCAAACAATTCAGACAAAAAACTGTCAGTTTCGAAACACAAACTGAAAAGCGAGGCGATGCATTCATGCACCATTTTTTTGATGAAAACAATGAATGGAATGAAACCCAAAGTCCAGCAGAATGGAATGATGGGCAGGAGAACTTGCTTGACAATCTTGATTTTTTGCGTGCGCTGCAACAGTGCATGGGCAAACTGCCAGCACAATGGGGCAGCGCACTTCAACTTAAATATCTAGAGGAAAAAAAAGGAGAATTGATTTGTAAGGAACTTGGCATTACCCCGACTAACTTTTGGCAAATACTGCACAGAGCCAAATTGCAGTTGCGCAAGTGTGTGGAGCAAAATTGGTTTCAGCAATAACTACAAGATGAAGAAATACATCATACATCTCATGGTGTTCTCCTGCAAACGAGCCACCGAGCTGATAGTAAAGAAGTCAGTGGTGAAGCTGGGTTGGCTTGATCATACTCGGCTTGGTTGGCACAAGTCCATTTGTGCTGGCTGCAAGCGCTTTGAAGAACAAAATGATAAACTGGATAAGTGGTTGACAGGAGAATATTCCAACGAAATATCCAAAAGCATAGAGCCAAACGAAGCGTTAAAGTCAAAAATCATTTCTCAAATCTGAAACAAAATCAATAAGTCATTGTAAGGTTTGAAATTGTGCTACGACAGTTCTGCTAAATCAATTTTATCAGAATATGACTTCAAAATTTTTTGTCACAGTAGTTGCGGCTATAGCAATGCTGCAACAGCAAAGCGTAGCGCAATGGCAATTGCGCAAAGCGCAATTCAACAATGAAAATGCACTGGCCTTACAGGGTTATGATCCGGTAGCCTATTTCACACAAGGCAAAGCCGTGAAGGGCAGCAGCGCCTACAGTGTAAATGTGGACGGACTCATTTACCAGTGTTCCACAGCTGTAAACAAACAATTGCTGGAGAAGGACCCGAAGAAATACGAACCGCAATATGGCGGCTGGTGTGCTTATGCCATGGGCAACATGGGCGAGAAGGTTGATGTGAATCCTGAAACGTTCAAGATTGTGGACGACAAGCTTTATCTCTTTTATAACGCATACTTCAATAACACCTTGATAGATTGGAACAAAAACGAAACGTCATTGAAACAAAAGGCAGATGTGAACTGGAAAAAATTCTTCAACCCATGAGCACAAAAACAATGGAAACACCCAATCAAAAATTTATGCTTTGGTGCTTGAGAATTATTCCCGCCATCATTCTGCTTCAAACACTTTTTTTCAAGTTCTCCGCAAGCCAGGAATCGGTATATATATTCAGCACACTTGGTGTAGAACCTTATGGAAGAATTGGTGCCGGTATTTCTGAATTGATAGCTGCAGTGCTTTTGCTGATGCCCCGCACCACGTTGTTGGGCGCGTTGCTAGGTGCAGGTATTATGGCTGGGGCATTGCTCTCACACATTGCCTCGTTAGGCATTGAGGTGATGGGCGATGGCGGATACCTTTTTGCACTTGCAATTATCACATTACTGTGTTGCTCAGTATTGGTTTATTTGCTTCGCAGTTCTTTGTCCACTTTGCCCATCGTGGGCAAAATGTTTTTCAAAAGCTATCACAAGGACAATTGACAAAAATGAAAGCATGGATCGCATCGTTATTAGTGGTCACTCTCAGCATACTCCTGATACCATCCTGCAAAATGAAAAGAACCACGGAGCGAAGCACTATATCAAGGTTAGATAGTCTCGGTATCTCTTATTCAATCCACACCACGAGCATTTTGAAGCATCAGTTGCATTATGCCATGGCTGGTGACAGCACAAAGCCCATGCTTGCTATTGTACATGGCTCGCCTGGTAGTTGGGTGGATTATGAACGTTATATGAGCGATAGCGCATTGCGTTCCCATTTTCAAATGGTATGCATAGACAGACCCGGATTTGGAGGCAGTAACAAAGGTGAGGCACTGCACTTACATCAGCAAGTAGAAATAGTAGCAACGGTATTCAAGAATGCATTTCCGAATAAAAAAGCAATTTGGATGGGTCACTCTTTGGGCGGTCCATTTGTTAGTATGATGGCCATGAAGCATAATGACTTGGTGAGTGGTCTGGTGCTATTATCTGCATCAGTAAGTCCTCAACAAGAAGCTCCTGAGCGCTGGAGAAAAATTTTCTAGCAGCCTGTGTTCAACTATTTAATTCCTTCCAACCTGCGTGTAAGCAATCGCGAAATAGTTTACTTCAAAAAAGAAATTGCACCAATGGAAGAGTACTGGAAAAAAATAAAATGTGACGTGTTGATAATGCACGGAACCAATGATCCATTAGTACCATACCCCAACGCTACTTATGCAGTGGAGCAACTCGCTGCCGTTAAGTCTATCAAATTTGTGAGTATCCGGAATGCCAACCACTTCATTCCATGGCAACACTTCGATTTAGTGAAAGAAAATTTGATAACCACCTTCGATATGAAATAAAATCATAACCTATTAGTCAGGTTTCATTCACTTTTGCTACTAATAGAAACGATGCGAACGCTATTGCAAATAGAGAACATTTTTTTGAAAGGCATGCTGATAAGTATCATTGGTTCGTTGCCATTAGGTTCTCTCAACATCACTGCGTTTCAATTTGCAGCGGACAGTGTAGTTGCTGCATTAGTATTTGCTATTGGGGCTGTGTTTGCTGAATTGATGATAGTCCGCATTATGCTCATGGGTTCCGGTTGGCTGCATCGAAAAAACACTTGGATTACTTACCTCACTCCGGTAGCTGTTGTAATACTTCTATCGCTGGCTACTTACAGTTTTTATCAGTCTCAGTCTCATCATCTTTTTCATCCTCAGGCTTCGATCGGAACTATTGCATCATTTGTTCTCGGTATCACACTCAGTGCTTGCAATCCGCTGCAGATTCCATTTTGGCTTGGCTGGAATGAAGTTGTTTTTTTTAGACATGCCACAACAGTAAAACAAAATCGCACTCGATACATAGCAGGAATAGGTGTTGGCACTTTCATAGTGTTTGCTGTGTTCATTTTAACCGGAAATTTCTTCAGCCACTACTTTCAAGCCATTCAAGTCTATACTTCTTATGGACTCGGTATAGTCTATACTTTACTTGCACTTTGGCTAATAGCTCGTTTCGTTCAAATAAGAAAAACTCAAACTATCTGAAACTATGTTTTCATCTACTTCAAACACGCTGCGCGAATTTGGCGATGTGCTGCAAGCCCTGCCACACGGCCTCTACAGCACACCGTGCGAAGTGCTCAACAACTCCACCATCGGTCAGCATACACGCCACATTATAGAGTTGTATCAGTGCCTGCTCAGTGGATTTGATACCGGTGAAGTATGCTATGACAAACGCCAGCGCGACAAAAGGATAGAAGCCGATGTGCAGTTTGCGTTGATAAGCATTGAAGCCATTCTAGACAAAATAGAACGCAAAGACAAATCATTAAAGGTGGTGTATGAGCTGGATGGAAAGGAGGTGATTCTTAATTCCAACTATAGGCGCGAAGTGATGTACAACCTGGAACACACCATCCATCATCAAGCTTTGATTCGAGTAGCTCTGCAAGCACTCAGTGCAGTCCCGTTGCCTGATTCGTTTGGTGTTGCACCCTCCACTTTGCGATACCGCAGCCTATGTGCACAGTAAGTTTCATAGCTAACCGATTTGGAATTTTCATCACCAGCAACAGAGATGAAGACGCACATCGGGCAGTTCATCACAAGCCTGTTACAGACCATGTGCATGGTGCCCAGCTCACCTTCCCCAAAGACCCAAAGGCTGGCGGCACTTGGTTCGCAATAAATAAAAATGGATGCGTAGCAGTGTTGCTCAATGGTGCCTTTGTAAAACACAAGCACACAGGCAACTACAAGCGCAGCCGCGGACTTGTGCTATTAGAAATAGCTGCTGCTGCCAATGCATTGCTACATTTTGACGAGATGGTATTGAATGAAATTGAGCCATTCACAGTATTGTTATATTATCATCAATTGCATGAGCTGCGTTGGGATGGCCGGCACAAATACAAGAAAAATCTTGACACCAACATTGCCCACATCTACTCTTCCAGTACACTGTATTCACTAGAAATTGTGAAACACAGGGAAGAACTATTCAAACAGTTTCTCTTCAATAATGAAGAAATAAATGAACAGAGCATTCTGCAATTTCATAGCAATACAAACAACGATGCAGCCAATGGCTTCGTTATGAAACGAAGCCAATGGCTGCGCACCCTTAGCATTACGCAAGTGGTGATGACAAAACAAAACGCTGTGATGCATCATCATGACTTGCTCACCGGTGAGCACCATGAGGTTCGCGTTGGCGGCATGTGGCAACAAACAAATCATTGAACAGATTTCAACTTTTCATACATCGGGTTACACATTGGGAGTATTGGCCCACGAGTTTGTTGTATTTGCCTTTGGCCCCCGTATGGTTGTGGTATGCAATGCGCGCGGGCACACTTGGTTTTTTCAGCGCAGCCAATCCGCGCATTCGATTTGGCGGTATGGGCATGGAATCAAAAATGGAGATTTACGATCTGATGCCCGATGGCATAAAACCAAAAACAATATTTGCAAATGCAGGTATTGATGAGGATGACCTGAAGGCCCTTTTTCGCTCATCTCAACTTTCGTTTCCAGTAATAGCTAAACCTGACATTGGCATGAAAGCCCTTGCCGTTGAGATTATTGAAAATGAAAGTGAGCTACTTCTTTATTCTAAAAAACTGAACGAAGATTTTTTGATTCAACAATTCATTCCATTCAAAAATGAAATAGGAATTTTCTATTGCCGCATACCGGGTGAACCTGACGGTATGATAACAGGGATGGTGGAAAAAGAATTTCTGAAAGTGAAAGGCGATGGAAGGAGTACCATTTTTCATTTGATAAGAAAGAATCCACGCAGCGCATTGCAACTGGCTGCACTTCAAACACTACATGGAGAAAAGCTTAACACTATTTTGAATGGAAAGGAAGAATTTCATTTAGTCCCTTTTGGCAGCCACACCAGGGGTGCTCGATTTATTGATGTGTCAAACTTAGCCAGCGCTGCTCTGCACAACACGGTGAACAACTGGTGCAATCAAGTGGATGAATTTTACTTCGGCCGATTGGACATTAGATACAATACAATGCAAGAATTGAGTGAAGGAAAAAACTGCTGCTTGATAGAAATAAATGGAGCTGGCAGCGAGCCTACGCATATCTATGATCCGAGCCATTCGGTTTTCTTCGCTTGGAAAGAAATAGCACGGCATTGGCAAATGTTGTTCACTATCAGTAAGCGTAATCACAAACGCGGAATACCTTATAGCAGTAGCAAAGAGAGTTTGCGGATGATGCGCAATTCACGAAATTTGGAGCAACAACTCAAATCCATCACATGAAAAAACTTTTATCTGTTCTATTTCTCATCATTGCTTCGTTTGCGAACGCACAAGACAGAACCTCCAACCCACTTGGCTTTAGTATTGGCGCACAGCTTTATCCCGCAGGTATCATTCCTCATCTGCAATTGTTATTACCCATGAGGGACCACCTCGCACTCAATTTCAGATTTGGATATAACAGCGCTGACAGAAAGGATTTTAGTCCACACAATGAGCATGAAGAAGGTGGTGGTTTTGGCACCACTATCGGCTTGAGACGCTATTTCACTTTGCGCAAAGGATTTGCATTTGGCGGGCTGAATAGTGATATCTGGAATCTGACCATCAATTGGAGCGACACCAAAGCCGGAGAAAAAACCACTGGTAGTACTGATATACTTGTACTACAACCTTGGCTGGAGGCGGGTTATCTGCTACCTATTTCCAATTCGAATTTTGATATAGGCACAAGCCTTGGTTTTGGCCGCGAAATAAATTTAATTACCATAGGCGATGAAGTTGCTCAAGGCTGGATGGGCAGCCTAAGCCTTTTTATTAAAGTCAGATTTTAGCGCTAACTACCGAAACGCTATACCAGTGGCATGCTGTAGTGCATACATGCAGAATAGAAAGGAGACCATCCTATCGAATGGTCTTCACCCAATACAATAACCAAATTTTTGTATGAACGGTTAGAAGCCTCTGGTGATGCTGCGCATACATTCGCCCACCTGCAAAACTCCTGCTTCATTTCAGAATACACAGGCTATTGATACCAACCATACCATCATTTCACACTACTTCATGCACTATTTGAAAAATTTGATAATCGGCTTGTGCTTATTTTTCTGCTATAGCAGTCTTTCAGCGCAAACCGCAGCCATCAAAGGATTTGTAAAAGACAAGGAAACCGGACAGGCAGTCATATTTATGGTGGTGGCACTCGAAGGCACCACCCACGGTACACAAACTGACGAAAACGGATACTACTCCCTCACCAAACTTCCGGCTGGCAGCTATACCCTGTTGATTGCCGACCTCAACTTCAAAGAGGTGCGGGAACAAATCACATTAAAAGATGGTCAGGTGATGTCTAGAAATTACATGCTTGATGCGGCAGACAATCAGACAATTAACGGAGTGGAAATAACCGGTGACCGTGCCAATCAACTTGACAACATCAACATCGGATCAGAAACGATACGCACGGCAGACATCAAAAGTGTACCCAGCATTGGTGGCCAGCCGGATCTGGCACAATACCTTACCAATATTCCGGGTATCATCACCACGGGCGATCAGGGCGGTCAGCTTTATGTGCGGGGCGGATCGCCAATACAGAACAAAGTACTGCTTGACGGAATGATTGTTTACAACGCATTTCACTCCATAGGTCTTTTTTCGGTATTCGACACGGAGTTGATTAGCAGTGCCGATGTCTACACAGGTGGATTCAGTTCGCAATACGGAGGCCGCATCAGCAGCGTGATGGACATCACCACGCGTGATGGCAACAAGGGCGGAACAACAGGCCGCGTTGGTATCAATCCATTTGCATTGCGCGCCCATGTAGAAGGCCCTTTGCGCAAGCTGCAACCCAATGGAAGCGGCATTTCCTACATCCTTTCTGCCAAGCGTTCACATCTCGATGTGGTGTCGCCCGGTCTATATCCATACGTGAATGAAGGTGAAGGATTGCCATTCACATTTACTGATCTCTACGGAAAATTATCATTTGGCGGGGGCAATGGTTCCAAGTTCAATTTGTTCGGCTTCTCCTTCAATGATGGCGTGAAAAAATATCAGAACCTCGGAGAACTGAGCTGGACAAACAATGGAGCGGGGGCCAATTTTGTAGTTGTACCCTCTTCATCATCAGTACTCATCAGCGGCAACTTTGCATACAGTGCCTACGACATAGCACTGCGCGAGGAAAATCTGCCTGATCGTACCAGCTCCATCAAAGGCTTCAATGCGGGCCTTGAGTTCAAATACATCATTGAAAAAGATGTGCTGAAATACGGAGTAGAAATAGTGGGTTTCGATACAGACTACCAAACCTTCACCCTGGCAGATGCCACACGCCAGGTAGGTGTAAGCGAAAGCACCACTGAACTCAACAGTTTTGTGGATTACAAATTCAACAGGAATGATTGGATAGTAGAACCAAGTCTTCGCCTACAGTTTTATGGATCACTGGGCGTATTTTCACCTGAACCACGCATTGGTATCAAGTACAAAGCAAGCGAAGTGCTTCGCCTCAAGGCTGCTGCTGGAGTTTATACGCAAAACCTGATGGCTACCAACAGCGACCGCGATGTTGTCAATTTGTTCTATGGTTTTCTTGCTGCTCCGCAAAATTTGCCTGCTACGTACACTGCTGCCAATGGCGAAGTGCGTGAAGTGAACAACAGCCTTCAACGTGCCAACCACTACATAGTAGGCGCGGAGTATGACCTAACAGAGCGATGGAACATCAACATAGAAAGTTATTTCAAAGACTTTCGCCAACTCACCAATCCCAACCGCAACAAGGTGTACAGTGATGACGCATCCAACTTTGACAAACCCGATGTGCTTAAGAAAGATTATCTGATAGAAACAGGCTGGGCTGCGGGTGCAGACCTGGCAGTGAAGTACGAAGACAAAAGATTTTACCTGTGGCTTGTGTATTCACTCACCAAAGTGAACCGATGGGACGGATTCAAATACTACTCACCGGTATTTGACCGCAGGCACAATGCCAACGTAGTGGCCACTTACAAGTTTGGCAAGAAGAAAGTGAAGGAATATGAATTCAGTGTGCGCTGGAATTTGGGAAGTGGTCTGCCCTTCACTCAAACACAAGGTTTTTACCAGCCACAAGGCGTGTCAGGCGGTGTGGCATTGGACTACATCACAGACAATCCATCACAATTGGGCATTCAGTTCGCACCGCTCAATGGTGGCAGGCTGCCCTACTACCATCGCTTAGATATGAATTTGCGCAGATCATTGGAGCTGAAAGGAAAGTTGAAAATGGAATTGAATGCCGGAATCACCAATGTGTACAACCGCGCCAATGTCTTCTACATTGATCGTATCACCGCCCAGCGCGTAGATCAGTTGCCAATCATACCCACCATTGGAGTAGATCTCAGTTTTTAGCAGGAACAAAGTCTGTCATTTGAAAAATGTATTACCCGGTCATCACAGGCCGGGTATTTTTTTTTTGAAATGAATGAAACCTTGGCAAGGTGCACACGGTTAAAGGTCTTCTGTTATTTTTTACCTAACCTAAACAAATAAACAAATGCACCTGACAAACAACACTGTGGCCGCGCATTCGCACATGGCCGACCTGATGAACAACCTAACAGCACTGCAAGTCAAAATGCAAAAAGTGAAAGGCATGTTCCCAAACTACCACCAGCACCTGCTCTACACCTACAATCAACTCTTGCTGAAGGCACGCACCAATAACATGATGCCCCCCTGGCTTGGCTGATTCGATATGAAAAAGTAAACTTTAAAGCTGAAATACAACTATGAACAAAAGAGGCCTGTGCGAGAGCACAGGTTTTTTTTATGCATACTGTGTCACTCGCTGCTCTCGGCAAAAACCAAGTAGCGTGATGCCCAGCTCTTTGGCAAAATCAACCGCTAAGGACGAAGGTGCTGAAACAGCTGCCACCAGCGGAATACCCGCTGCAAAAGCCTTGGCAATTATCTCATAAGACACTCGGCCACTTACGAGCAGATAGCGGGCTGACTTCAAATCCGAATGAAGCAGAAGATGTCCTACCACTTTGTCCACGGCATTGTGTCGGCCTACGTCTTCTTTCACCGCAAGCAATTGCTCGTTGGCATCGAAGGCAGCCGCTGCATGGCAACCTCCCGATGCATCGAATGCGAGCTGAAATAAACGCATTTGTGAAAACATGCCTTTAATACCTGCTACAGTAAATGCTATTTGTGTATTCAAGTTTCCTTCTGCAAATTGCAATTCTGTTTTGCCACAAATACCACAAGCGGCAACTGAAAGCAAACTGCGCTTACTGATGGCTGATGCTTCCACAGCATCCAACTGCACGTTTATATGACTGATTTGCTGTAGCCCATTGTATTGCAATATGGAATAATTGAATGAATGATGCTGATGGCGAAGAATGCCTTCGGTGTGCAGCAAGCCACGGGTCAGTTCTTTCTCATCACCGGGAGTTTGCATGGTTACGGTAAGTGGTTCACCATTGATGCTTATGCTCAGCGGGGCCTCAGCTATCAACGCATCTTGCACCAATTCATGGCCTGCATTACCCATGCGCTTTGCTTCATATTTCATGGTGGAAAGCGGGTTCATAACAGCAAGTTAGATGTTGGTGCTAAAGGCAGTAAAATGAGAAGGAAAAAACTATTTGATGAAATCTTCATCAATCATGAGTCTGCGCATACGCTCACTTACATGCTGCGACACAGGCACCAGTGGAAGGCGCAGGTAGTTTTCACAAATGTCCAAATGTGATAGCACCTCCTTTACACCGGCTGGATTGCCTTCTACAAACAGCAGTTGAATTATTTCCAGCAGGCGATAGTGGAGTTTGCGAGCCTCATCCATCTCATTGCCCATAGCTAAATGTACCATGTCAGAAAACTCGTGCGGAAAAGCATTACCTACCACGCTGATAACTCCGTCAGCCCCGGCAGCCAACAAAGGCAGCGTTATGGAATCATCGCCACTTATTACCATGAAGTCTTTCGGCTTGTCTTTGATGATGGTCATTATCTGTTCCATGTTTCCGCTTGCTTCTTTTATGCCTATCACATTGCGGCAATCGAATGCAATGCGCATAACAGTATCAGGCAAGATATTGCTGCCGGTGCGGCCCGGCACATTGTAAAGTATGATGGGTAGTTTGCTGTGTTCACTTAGGGATTTGTAATGTTCGAAAAGACCATTTTGCGTAGGCTTGGTGTAGTATGGTGAAACTGAAAGAATGGCGGTCAGTCCGCTTGTATCCATCCTTTCTAATTGCAATGAAAGTTCGTAGGTATTGTTGCCACCAACACCAAGTACCACAGGTTTGCGACCACCACAAGTACCCAGCACTGTTTCCAGCACAAGCTTTTTATCTTCTTTATCCAGTGTTGAGGTTTCACCTGTGGTGCCCATCACTACCAGGTAGTCAGCGCCATTGTCAAGCAGATGCTCAGTGAGTTTTTTCAATGCCGGCACATCTACAGTATAGTCCTTCTTGAAAGGAGTTATCATGGCCACTCCAAGGCCCTTTAGTTGATTCATTTTATTCTTGAGTTGCTTAGGTAGAGGTCGAGTTGTTCTATGAATTTGTCCATGCCGAATTGGTCGCCCATGTCAATGATGAAGTCGCAATAACGCTCGGTCTTCGTACCACGCAGTCCCACTTTCATTTTAGCCAAGCTCTCCTTCATGATGAAGTTGAGGGGCACCACATTGCCTCCACTAAAGTCGATGAGAATGTCGAAAGGCTGTTGCAAAAAATTACTGACGTTGTTCACCGGGCGCATGTGCCAGTTTAAATCGCTTCGGGTGAAGTATTCAGCATGCACCAACTGCCGCTGGTAGTCAGGCAGTTTTTTTTCTTTGCTATTTACAAAAGCCAGAGTGTGTACCGCTTTGATGTCGTACTTGGCCTTCAGGTGCTGGCCATACTCATGCAGTTGGTCGTAAGTTTCTCGATCCACATCAGTATATACAATGCCTACTGCTTTAGCCGATCTGAAGTTGGCCCCTCCACGCAACCGCACAGGTTCCATTTCCTTGCGCAAAATGCGCCCGCCAAATGCTCTCTTTATGAATTGCAGAAACTTCATTCCTTATTTTGAGGTGTGCGAAAATAAATTGTATGCGGAAACGGATACGTGACGGATGTGATCATCTTCAGTTTACCATTGTTGCGCATGACAAAAAGAAATTGATTACCTCATTCGGGGTATTTACCAGCTTTGGGCGAATACCTTTCTTGCGCAACCATCACCTGCACAACAAGCATAACATGACAGCCACCCAACAAACCAAAACACTGAACAACCTGCAACCCGGAGAAGGTGGCATCGTGGCCAGCGTAGAGGAAAATGTGTTGCTTGCCAAGTTGACCGAGATGGGCATTTACCGTGGTCAACAATTGCATGTGTTGTATCGCGCACCATTAGGTGATCCAATCGCAGTGCAGGTGGGCCACTATGTACTGTCATTGCGAATGAACGAAGCTTCGCTCATCACCATGGAGCACATAAGCTGAATGGCTATTACCCTGCAACGAAATGCATCTGAAACAAATAGCATTACTGGGCAATCCGAATACGGGCAAGAGTTCGGTATTTAACCATTTGACAGGCTTGCGACAACAGGTAGGAAATTTTCCGGGAGTGACCGTAGACAAACGCACCGGAACATTGTCATTGGGCACAGGTAGGAGCATCAGTGTGATCGATCTGCCTGGCACTTACAGCATTTTTCCCCGAACCACTGATGAAGGAGTAGTACTAAAAACACTCATGCATGCCGACTTATCGCTGCGCCCTGATGCCGCAGTGGTAGTGGCTGATATGAGTAACCTGAAAAGAAACCTGCTTCTCTTTTCCCAGGTGTACGATATGCAATTGCCGGTGGTGCTGCTGTTGAGTATGCCTGACATAGCGGAGAAAAAACAACTGCATTTCGATCTTGAAATTTTCGAACTATCTTTTCCCGGAGTACCTGTGATAAAGGTGAATGGTAGAACCGGTGAAGGCATTGAAGAGCTAAAACAAACGCTGCGGGAATTAGGGTCTAACAACAAATACATTGCTTTCGGATCTACAGCGATCCAATCTATGAGTGCCGATCCGCGCTCACAGGCGAAAGATGCAATTGAACGCTTTCGCAAAATAAGAAATCTGGTGGCCGCCATGGAGCACCCTGCTGTGAACAAGGCGGACAGCTTCACCAGTAAGCTAGACAAAGTGTTGGTGCACCGCATATGGGGCTATCTCATTTTTATGGCTTTGCTGTTGCTTATTTTTCAGGTCATCTTCTCTATGGCTCAAATTCCAATGGATCTGATTGATGGAGCATTTCTACAATTGAGTCAATGGGCCAAGGAACACATGGCTCAAGGAGTTTTCACCGAACTGCTTGCAGAAGGCATCATACCCGGCCTTGGTGGTATTGTTGTTTTCGTTCCTCAAATTGCATTACTTTTTTTCTTCATAGCAGTGCTTGAAGAAACCGGCTATATGGCGCGTGTTGTTTTCATTATGGACAAATTGGTGAGGCCATTTGGCCTAAGCGGCAAGAGCGTAGTACCACTGCTGAGCAGCGTGGCGTGTGCCATTCCGGGCATTATGAGTGCCCGCACCATCGGAAGTTGGAAAGAGAGGATGATAACCATCATGGTAGCTCCGCTTATGAGTTGCAGCGCCCGCATACCTGTGTTCACTCTACTCATTGGTCTGGTAATTCCTGAGGAAAAGCTCTGGAATTTCATAGACCTTCAAGGCCTTGTACTCTTTATGCTCTATGCACTCGGCCTGATGAGTGCGTTGCTTGTTGCAGCGTTTTTGCGCTTCATTCTGCGCAGCAAAGACATAAGTTTTCTCTTGCTTGAGATGCCCTCATACAAGCTGCCAAGGCTCGGTCATGTGGGCATTACAGTTTGGGAAAAAGTGCGTGTATTTGTATTTGATGCAGGCAAGGTGATACTCGCCATCAGCATCATACTGTGGGCACTGGCAAGCTACGGGCCGAGCCAACGCATAGCAAATGCCACTTCACAAATTGCAATACCGGCATCAGCAGATTCTACCGCTATGGAATTGTATGACAAGCAGGTGAAGGCCGCCCAACTTGAAAATTCTTATATCGGTATAGCAGGCAAGTCCATTGAGCCAGCTATAGCACCGCTGGGTTTCGATTGGAAGATGGGCATTGCTCTCATCACCTCATTCGCAGCCCGCGAAGTGTTTGTGGGTAGCATGGCTACCATCTATAGTGTGAATGAAGATTTTGAGAACGACCATTCGTTGCAGGATCGATTGCGCGAAGAAAAATACCTGAGCAACAGCAAGCCTGTGTACACAATTGCCAGTGGTATGTCACTGATGATTTTCTATGTGTATGCCATGCAGTGCATGGCCACCCTCGCTGTAGTGAAACGTGAGACAAAATCGTGGAAGTGGCCGCTCATACAATTGCTGTACATGGGTGTACTGGCCTATATTGCAGCATTCATCACCTTTCAAATACTCAGTTGATGCAACAAATTTTGGTAATTCTTTCGCTGGTCTTAGCAGTAGCATACATAGCCCGGATTCTGTACACCCAGTTCTTCAGCAAGTCTGATAATTGTGCTGGTTGCGCGGTTATGAAATTGAAAGAAGAAAAGCGCTGAGCGTTTTTCGACTCACGTTTCAGTTCAGTGTAGAATGGTTTCGCTTGTGTGTTCACTGTTCAGCAAAAAAGTCTGCGACCTTCCGCCAACGTTAATCTTCACAATGTTTCTTTGATCAGGAAAATGCTCAAGCAGCAGTGTGTTTTCCACCATCAGCACATCGAAGTCTGTGTTTTGCATCATCTCCAGATAGCAAATGGTCATGTCTGCCTCGTTCTCTTTACCTATGTAACTCAGCATTTGTGGCTGATCATTAAATCGGATTTCCAAGTGGTTGTTGATGTATGTCTCCACAAGCATTCCGGCATTTACAACTTCTTCCTCGCTGCCCAGATGGAGAGAATCACCACCCAATGCCATTTCCAGATCATCAGTGAAAATTTTCAAAGTAATCTGATATGATTGTGTGACGGTGCTGTGCTCTATCAAGGTATCACTCACATAAAACTTATGCGAATGAAACGAGCAACAAAACACCGCTGCAATACTGAGTAAAATGAAAACCTTCATAGATTTAAAGATGAGCGATGAATATAAAAGCACATTGCCAAAGCTACCTTCGCGGCATGTCAAGTGTATTCTCAGCGGCAAAAATTATTGAAGCCACCAAACTGATTTCAGCCGCAAACCACATTGTGATAACATCACACAAAAATCCGGATGGTGATGCTGTGGGCAGCGCTCTGGCCATATACCATCTGCTAAAGGCCGCTGGTAAATCGTGCTGCGTAGTGTTGCCTGATGAAGCTCCTGACTTTTTGAGATGGATGCCCTGCTATGCTGAGGTGTTGCACTTCAACACCGGGGCAAGTGCTGCGCAAAAGCAGATAGCCAATGCTGATCTGATCTTTGCCTTGGACTACAACCACCTTGGCCGCGTAGGTAAAGAGATGGAAGCAGAACTACGCAAGACCTCTGTGCCTTTCATCATGATAGATCACCACCATCAACCCGAATCACTTTCCGGTGTCATATTCAGCGATACCGATTCATGCAGCACATGCCAGATGGTGTACCAGTTTGCGACAGCTTGCCTATGGCCGGTGCAAGGAGCTGCTGCAGAATGCGTCTATTGTGGTATCATTACAGACAGCGGGTCGTTCAGATTTCCGAGTGTGACAGCCGAAACCCACACCATAGTTGCAGCACTGATAGCGGGCGGCCTTGATCATGCACAGATACACCGGCTTGTTTACGACACCAATTTATTAGACAGGCTGCAACTGATCGGCTATGCACTGAGCAACAAACTCGAAGTAATGCCTGATTGTGCGGCAGCAACAGTGTGGCTCGATGCAGAAGAATTGAAAAGATTCAACCACCGACCCGGTGATACAGAAGGACTGGTAAATCAGGCACTCAGCATACTCGGAGTAAAAGTGGCGGCATTTATCAGAGAAGGAAACAACGAAGTAAAAATCTCCTTGCGCAGCAAAGGAACCTTTGATGTGAATACTTATGCACGGGTAAACTGGCGTGGTGGTGGACACACCAATGCCGCAGGTGGAAGCACTGACGAAACCATAACAGATGCAGTGGCACGTATCAAAAATGAACTGCATGAAATGAAAGACGCCATCAAAGCATCATGAAAAAAACTGCCCAATACCTGACCACACTTCTATTGCCTGCCATACTGATGGGCTGTGACGGCTGTACTGATAAACGCAAGACAGCAGTGACACCACAGATACAGCGCGACCTGGTGAAAGAAGCCAAAGCTGTGCATGAAAATGAAATGAAAGCCATCGAACAATATGTGGCTGACAAACAATGGCCGATGCAGAAAACAGGCAGCGGACTGCATTATTGGATATATGAAAACGGAAGTGGAGACACCACTGCACAAGCAGAACAATATGTCGCTATAGCTTACACCATAAGTCTGCTGGATGGCACAGTGTGCTACACCGCCACATCTGCCAAACCAAAGACATTTGTGGTGGCCCACGACAATGTAGAAACGGGACTACATGAAGCTGTGCAACTGATGCGCAAGGGAGACAAAGCCAAACTCATTTTACCCTCACACTTAGCATTTGGCTTTACAGGCGACTCAGGAAAAATTCCGCAAAACGCTACAGTGATTTACGACCTGCAACTAATAGAAGTATGGTGACTGCAATTTGAAAACAGCGCCACTCTATCCTTCACCTCTAGTCAGAAGCAACTATCTGCAAGTCGCGGGAATAAGCCAATCCTACATTCGCGCTTCTTTTTACAAAATCTGAAAGGATAGAAGCAGCGGGACATTTTCAAAAGACAATATGCAATTCAACATAAAAAAAATAGGCATCATACGCGAAGGCAAAGTGCCTGCTGACTACCGCGTACCACTAACACCTGCGCAGTGTGCTGAGGTGAAAAATAAATTTGGTGTAGAGGTGGTGGTGCAGCCCAGCCCAATAAGGAAATATGCTGATGAGGAATACAAATCAGCTGGCATAGTGCTTCAGGAAGACCTGAGCGACTGCGACTTGCTGATGGGTGTGAAAGAAGTGCCGATGGAAATGCTGATTGAAAACAAGACCTACATGTTCTTCTCTCACACCATCAAAAAGCAGCCACACAATGCAAAACTGATGCGTGCACTGCTCGACAAAAAAATAAGGATGGTGGACTATGAAACATTGAAGGGGGCTGACAACAAGCGGCTCATTGGTTTCGGTCGCTACGCGGGTATTGTTGGCGCCTACGAAGGTTTCCGTGCATTTGGCTTGAAGCACAGCCTGTATGAATTGAAATCGCCCAGTGCCTGTGCTGACAGAAAAGAAATGGAGCAGGAGATGCAAAAAATTGTGTTGCCTGAGCATATGAAAATTGTAGTGACCGGCTTTGGCCGTGTTGGTCATGGTGCTGAAGAAATATTGAAACAGTTGCCTATAAAAAGAGTGGATGAGGAAGATTACTTCTCGCAGAAATTTGACCATCCCGTTTATGTACACTTAGATACACACGAGTATTATGTAAAGCGCGAGTTCGGTGGATTCGACAAAAAAGATTTTTACAACAACCCTGAGAAATATATCAGCACACTGGCTGAAAATGTGCGCAAAGCTGACCTGTACATAGCATGTCACCTCTGGGCCGGAGGCAATCCTGTTCTGCTTACCCACGAAGATTTGCAACATCCAGAATGGCGTTGCCATGTGATAGCTGATGTGAGCTGTGACACCAACGGCCCCATCGCGAGTACCATTCGCGCATCGAAAATTGACAATCCGATTTACGGATATCACCGACATGAAATGAAAGAATGCGACTGGCGTGTCAAGGATGCCATCAGTGTGATGGCAATAGACAACTTACCCTGTGAGCTGCCTAAAGATGCAAGCGAAGATTTCGGAAGTGAGTTGATAAACTCGGTGCTGCCATTATTCTTTCATGGTGATCCCGATCACATCATCTGGAAAGCAACAGAAACAACGCTTGCCGGAGAGCTCACACCACACTTCGAATACCTGCATGATTATGCGCAAGGCCACTAAAATCTATTGTGCGCTGAATTTGAAAGTGATGGGGCCCGGCTGCTTTTTAGCTGCATCGGCCTTGTAGTTGAATTTCCACTTCTTAGCGTAGTTGTAAGATTCAGTTTGCAGGCATTCGTTCATGCTTGAGAGCGACTCATTCACTTTAGCATCTATCACCTCGCCTGCCTGGTTTATCACTACATCTATCACGACAGTGCCCTGTACTTTACAACGATAGGTTGGCACAGGATTGTACAAGGCATCGCGCCCACTCATGTCGTAGCTCGCTGTCACATTGCCACTGTAGCTTTTCTTTTGTTCATTGTCTTTGTACCAGTCATTGTCTTTCGATCGTTCATTTTTCTTTTCATCAGTTCCCTTCTGTCCTGTTTGCATTACAGGTTTGCCGTCTTGCAGACTTTTGAACTCTTGCTCCTCCATGGCTTTCAGATCCTTCATCACCATTTCGTCTATCTGCTCTTGACTCATGCCCCGATAGTCTACTAAATCTTTGGTGAATTCACTGTTTGCATTCGCAGTCACATTGCGCAGTTCGCCTGTGTGGTTCACATCAGCCGCATCGGGTTCAGGTAATTGTTGCAGCATTTCCGGTTCTATGAGATCCATCTCCAGCATCTCAGGTATAGGTTTCAGGTGCAGGGTGTGGTCTTCAGTCAGCATCTGGCTAATGAAGAGAATGAAGATGTGTGCAACAAGAGATACAATAATGGCGATATAGATAACCTCCATATTGGTAGTTGGGCGGGCATCAAAAGTTTTGAGAAAATCTTCCCGCTGCTTTTGATTGAATTGTATGCTTTTACTTTTTGACATTGTACCAACGTGGCCCCCAATTTACCGCTGAGAGGAGGCATAGTTCAAACGACAACCGCACCGCTCAGGTTATCTGTGCCAAAAATAGATGGCTGCACATATAGCCAGCCCAAATCCTTGCATACCGCAATTGCAGTGATGAGTGGATATTCGTCAATAGTCATACTCATATCGGTAATACCCATCGCGACCATAGTAGTTTTCAAAAAATTCTTCATCGCTGAAGTAGTTTCCAATCATGCTTCGGTATTTCAGATTCACACAGTCAGAGTATTTGTCAATTTTCTTTTTAATGGCAGAAGATTTTAATTCTGTAAGCTTCCCATCTGAAAAACTGAAACAGCGGTAGTTGACCAATTTGCCATTACTAACTCCAAACTGGAACAATTCCGGAATGCTATCACCAGTGAAATCCACAAACTGCAATTCGCTGAAATAAATTTGATCTTCTGGTTTAAGGTAATAGCCCATTACTTCCAGATACTCATCGCAACTGATATATGCGGTGTCGTTCAGTACAAGAGGCAGGTCGGTCTCCTCATTCCACCAGGGGTGGGCCATCAGTTCAGCGTTGTACTCTTCCAGCAGGAGGTCGTCTTCGAAATAGGCTATCACCGGATACTCATCTTCCACCAGTAGATTATGAAAACTATTTTTGATGAGCAGTGTATCAAGTTTCGTTTTCTTATCGCCTTTCCATTTAGCGTAGTTTAAATATGCCTCATCCTTTTCCATGATGTGTATTTCGTCAAAAGTTACAACCACACCAAGACAAGCCACAGTGTTCTGAAAATGGATCTTGGGTATTTTGTACCATTGAGGATTGACAGCATCGCGGTTGTATATGAAGTATGTATCTGTATAGTCTTCCATAAGCAAGATGTAATCTTCCTGCATATCATATACAAAGCGCCATTCCGGTTCCGGGGTATTAGCATCTTCAGGCAGATTGATGATGATAGTGCTGAAAGTACCATCATCCTTGGGCTGCACATTCACCATCAGGTGCTGCTCCTTCACGGTGATGTTTGAGACACCGGTTATTTCCAGTATGAATCCCTCTTCATTTTCTATATAGTCAGCAAAGTGAAAAGTGAGGTTGTTCTGAAACAAATCTCTTGTAAGTGCCTCTATATATCGCGTCTCGGCCACGTTGGTATAATCATCAATGTTTTCCGGCATTGTCAATTCGTCCAATTCATCCAATCTGTTCAGTATGCTTTCTCTTTCCCCTTTGCTGTGCCAATCAAAAAAATCTTCGAGCGGTAGTTTCTCTTCGCGCAGCCTTCTGCGCAGCGCATACACTTCGGTGTGTGAGTATTGCGTTTCGAACTTCTGCTTGAGTTTCCATACTTCATCTTCTTTGAATTTATTCACCATCAGGCCGGCATAGAGTTCTGCAAGCCGCGCATCGTCACCACTTTCTACCAGATCATTCACGGTTTTTTTTCCATGTTCAGAGGTAAGCGCGCTTATCAGATAGCGGTCGTCAAAACACTTGCGTTTGTTCAGGAAATATTTGTGTGCCCATTCATAGGTGCTCTTCTCTTTTGAGGTTATCGTTTCGTTGAGGTATGCCTCTGTATATGGATAGTGCATGATACTATCGGCTTGTGCCACCGCCATGGTGCTGAGGTGCGCGGCTATCTGGTTGGCCAGGTACCAGCGATCCTTTGTGTAGATTTTTTCTTTGAAATTATAGCTCAATTCCAGAATGAAATCCTCGCCCAAATCAGCTAAACCTTCCACAGTAATGGTGGGACTGGCGCTGGCCGTTGTATTGCACTCATCAGGAACGAACCTAAATGCATAGAAGAAAATGTTGCCGATAGCAATGGAGTCAATCGTAAACGTATTGATGTAGCTTTCTTTCATCATTCTCTTTTCCTGCAACAAGTTCTTGATATCTGCAACGGTGTCAGCCATAAATGTGAGATTGGCCGTGTATCCCTCCATATCGCCTGGTGCTGTGCTCTTCACGTTGTGCGTAGCTTCTATGGTCCCATATCCTGAAAAGTCGTTGTATGAATACCCTCTTACCCAAAGGGCAGAGTCGAAAACCAATATGGCCTTTGGGTAAAGTTGGAGCGTGTCTAACACCACTGCGGGTGTTTGGCTAAAGCAGGTGGCCATGCAAATGCCTTGCAGTGCAACAAGGAGGAGATTCTTTTTCATTGTGGTTGGTTGTTGGTTCGGTTTGCAAATGCAAATTGGTAAACTGTTGGTTTCAAAAAAAATTATTGCAGCGTCAAAATTTCATGTCTGACTATATCGGTTCTACATCTATTGTAATGCGCACCTGGCGACATTCCGGCATTTGCAACACAGTGCGCACGTCATTTTGTATTTGTTGTTTGGTAAGCAGGCTTTCCGGGCGCTTATCCAGCTTGATGGTTATCTGCCAAAGAAAAAAATTGTTGATGCGCGGGATGTATGGCTTCTCCGGTCCCATCATTTTTTCGCCAAGCATTGGCTTCAGTTTTCTTGCAAGCACATCAGCCGCAGTTTGCGCCTTATCATCTTCGCGGTGTTTCACTGTGATGCGCATCATACGCACGTATGGTGGGTATCCGAATTGCTGTCTTTCTTTTATTTCCTTTTCGAAAAAACGCAGGTAGTTGCCTTCAACAATCAGTTCGAATAGCCAGTGCCCGGGTGTAAAAGTTTGAATGATCACTTTGCCTTGTTTGCTCTTCCTGCCAGCGCGACCTGCCACCTGCATCATCATCTGGAATGCGCGCTCCATACTGCGGAAGTCAGGATAGTGCAACATGCGGTCGGCATTCAGTATGCCCACCAAAGCCACATTGTCAAAGTCGAGGCCTTTGGTTACCATCTGCGTGCCCACAAGTATTTGTGTATGTCCGCTTTCAAAATCTGAAATGATTTTCTGATACGCTGTTTTAGTTCTTGTGGTGTCATAATCCAATCGCTGCACTTTGGCCTGCGGCAAAAAGAGTTGCAGGTCTTCTTCTATTTTTTCAGTACCAAAACCGAGCATGCGCATATCGGTACTTGCACAAGCCACACATGCATGAGCAGGCGGTGTGGCATAGCCGCAGTAGTGGCACTTAAGCATGCCTGCTTCTTTGTGGTAAGTGAGGCTTACTGCGCACCGTGTACACTCCAGCGTGTGTCCGCAACTGTTGCACTCCCACAATGGAGTATAGCCACGTCTGTTTTGAAACAAGATTATTTGTTCACCTGCATCGAGTGCTTGCTGCATGTTTTGAAGCAACACACTGCCGAAGTTGTTCTTCATGGTTTTGGCTTTCGCCTCAGGCCGTAGGTCTTGCACTTCCACGGCAGGTGGTTGCACCCCTCCAAAGCGTGTATGCAGCAATACCAATCCATATCGGCCTTGCTGTGCATTCCAGAAAGTTTCTACAGCCGGTGTGGCTGATCCCAGTAGCACTTTTGCATTGGCTTGTATGGCCAGCCATATGGCAGCATCGCGCGCATGATATCGTGGTGCGGGTTCATGCTGTTTGTAGCTCTGCTCATGTTCTTCATCTACTATTACAAGGCCCAGCCTTGTGTATGGCAAAAACAAAGCACTGCGCGCACCTAGTATGATGTCGCATTCGCCCGGTACATTGCTCATCACTTTGTTCCAAACTTCTGTGCGTTCATTTTCGCTGTAACCACTGTGGTAAACACCCACACGTTTTCCGAAATACTTTCTGAGCCGCTGAATGATTTGTGTGGTAAGTGCAATCTCAGGCAGCAGAAATAAAACTTGCTTGCCTTCTGCTACAGCATCTTCAATAAGCTGCGCATATATTTCAGTTTTTCCGCTGCTTGTGATTCCGTGCAGCAACACTATGTCCTTTTGTTCCCAATGTTCTTTGATTTCAGTCAATGCTTGCTGTTGCTGCTCGCTGAGTGGTTTCACTGCATCTGTTGTCACAAGGTGTGCAGCCAGTCTTCCGGTTTCTTTGGTAGTGATGGTGAAAATATTTTTTTCGGCCATTGCGGCAATCACTGTTGCATTCACACGTGCAGTTTCTTGCATTTTCAGCCTTGGCACCTGTGCACGCTGGCCTTCATCCCAGTGGCTGAGTTGCAGAAAGGTCATCAGCGCATCACTTTGTTTTTGCGCCTTGCGTTTTTCCAATGCGGCAAAAACAATTTGCAGCTTTTCTTCTGTATCAGCTTCATGGCCCAGACTAACGAAGTCGGTCATTCTGGGTTTGAATTTTTCCTTCAGTTCCTCTTCGCTGATGATGATGCCGCGCTCAATCAGAGCTTTCAGCACGGGCTGCACTTGTTTTAATTGCAACACCTCCGACACTTCATCCACCGAAAGCGGCCCGCGCGACTGCATCGCGAATATTACTTTCTCCTCACGCACATTGAGTTCGGTATTTATCACAGCCCAATCGGGATGGAGCGAAAATTTGGTTTCGCTCGACAGCTTGAGTCCTGCGGGCAACGCTGCATTCATCACCTCGCCAAGTGTGCAGCAGTAGTAAGTGGCCATCCACTGCCAGAGTGCAAGTTGGTTTACATTCACAATGGGCTGCGTATCGAGCACAGCTTCAATGTATTTGGCGGTGTAATGTTGTGGTGCTTGTGTGTGCACATACTTCACTATGCCTGTGTACAGTTTGGTTTTTCCAAGCTGCACTATCACACGCTGGCCTGCAATTAATTCATCCTGCAAAGCTTGCGGCACACGGTAAGTAAGCACCTGCGGCAATGCAAGTGGTAATATGACATCTGCAAACAAAGTTTCGCGAAGCATGGGTGCAAAGTATCTAAGTGAATGTGGCTACAGCCTCCGGCCAGGATAAAAAACAAAAGCCGCCCCTGCTATTCAGCAGAGGCGGCCTTTGAGATTTTCAATGGATAAATAAGCCTTAATCGTTCACAGTGATGGCTTTGTTAAGCGCTTTGTGTGTAAGAAATATGAGCGCACCTTCGGGTGTGGCGCTTGCAGGAGTCTGAGTAATGGTGCGGTACATGGTGGCCACATACGGACCGGGAGTTATGTTGTCTGTTTGTGCCCCACCTATGGTGATGGTGGTGGCACCTACCTGCGAAGTAGCAAAAATTTTGTCGCTCAGTGTCATGCTTACAATATCGCTTGAGCCAACTGCATCACCCACTATGGGCATCACATAGTCCACCCCGCCATTGATGATGATGTCGCCTGGTGGAAACTCCACTGCCTCAACAGAAGAGGTATTGTTGGTATATACATTTCCATCTACATCTGAGTAAACGAAAGTGCCGCTTGACACAAGGGCGGTAAAAGTTTTTTCATAATACGCCATTGTGCTGTTAAACGGGATAACCTCATTGTTGAATTTGATACTTGCAGGTGAGGCTAATTCTAATTTGGTACCGAAGGCACCTCCAAATCGAAATTCTACACGCACCGTTGTTTCATCCACATTCTTGTCATAAATAATTTCGTACTTGGTCCAGATTTTATCCTGATCCACCGAGTCGCTGCTCTCGCGTGTGCATGAGGCCAGCATCAAACAAGTTGCTCCAATGGCTGTCCAGATTTTCATTTTTTTCATTTGCTTTGCTTTTATGGTTTTGTTGTGAAAGGGCAGATAACAAAAAATTGTGCCACTGCGAATATGTGATGCTTTCAGGCTAAATGAAAAGCGTGGCATTGTTGGCGAGTCTGTTGCTGCTTTTGTTGATATATGCGTAACAATACCCGCACCTTCCATCCCTAATTTGCGAGATGCATGGCTGTTCCAGCACTACCCTATCCTCTTGTCCTGTTCTATCGACTTCTTGTAACCTGAATTTATTTCGCTGTCTTTGTTGAGTAGTAATATTTCAGGTTTGCGTTGGAGAAGTGCCACCACTTCATCTATCGCGAAGTCTGGCTCGTGACTCAACTCATCGAATATAGTTTGTGCCACCAACAAATCATTTGTTGTATCCACCGACAGTTTGAAGTTGTATTGCGCATTGGTCTTGCGCCAGCCCAAGGCAAATAATCCTGAGTTTTTGATGTAGGGCATCACATGTTCTCGCTCGCTCAACAGCGTAGCATTTTGCCAGGCACTTTGCAATGCACTGTAAGTGGTTATCTCCACATCATAGCCATCTTCCAAGAAATCAGGTTCGTGATTGCTGTTGCTCACATAGTCCACACCAAGGGTCAAGAAATTTCGCATCACCTCATCCACTACGTGGTGTGAGTGTATGGGATTGTCGCAGCAGATGCGCACTATGTTGTCGCCAGCTTTTGCTCCCAGCTTGGTGGAACATTGGTAGAAGCGATCCAAAACATCCCAGTCAGATCCACGATAGCAGTTTATTTTTTGTTCGGAACAAAAATTTTCAATGGTATTGTCTTCTTCATTGGTGGTGGTGGCCACCACAAAATGATTGATTTGTGCAGAAGGCGCAAGTCGTTCCAATACTTGTTGGAGTATGGGTTTGCCGCCCACATGCATGAGCACTTTGCCTGGCAGGCGTGTGCTACCCATGCGCGCCTGTATGATGCAGAGGTTCATTTCAGCTCCTCCGCAAACAGGCCCATATAAAATTTGTCGTGATATAGGCCGCCTTCGAAAATGTGTTGGCGCAGGCAGCCCTCTTCTACAAAGCCCAGTTTTTTGTATAGCTGAATGGCAGCGGGATTGTTGGCATACACAGCAAGCAGCACTTTGCGTATGTTCAGTTCAGCAAATGCATACTGCAGCGTGAGTTTGCACACTTCGTAGCCTATTCCCTTACCCCAATAATTTTTGTTGCCGATGAGCAACCCCAACTCGCAGGTCCGGCTCACCCAATCAAAGTTGTCCAATTTGATATTGCCAATGTGTAGTTGGTTGGTGCTATCGCAAATGGCAAGCATCACAGCGTTGCGGTTGGTCGCTATGCGGTCAAGAAATGCTTTCAACTCATCCATATTGCTGGGAAAAAGTCCCGATGCAAGGCCACGTGTCGTTTCTTCATCATTCAGCCAGCTCAGGTATTCATCTGTTGCATCACTGGTGGCTATGCCACGCAGATATATTCTCTCTCCTTCTAAAAAGTTGCTCATTGGTTGTGCTTGCTTTTGAGCAATTCGCGGTGCTTTTCCATTTCATCCTGATTTTTGGTCAGGTTGTTATCGTGCATTCTATAGCGATACAGCGGTAGTATGATGTTGTATATGTTGTACCTCTCCTGCCAGCGTATGCGCAAGTCTTCTTCTTCCCTTGCTCTGAAATTTTCGTCATACAGACCAATGTTGTATAGGAAGTCTTTGCGAAACATGATACCGCATGCAATGGGTTGTTCATTTGCACGAACGTGCTCTTTGTGTTTACCTCTTTCATCCACCACATAGTAGTCCACACTCACAGCATCCAGGCTGTTGTTTTCTTCCAGAAAAAGTTTTTGAGTGCGTATGAGATCGCGGTGCATGTAGTCGTCAGCATCTAAAAAAAAGATGAACTGACCGCGTGCCTTTTTGATTCCGAAGTTGCGTGCACCGGATAGTCCGACATTTTTTTCTAAATTGAAAATGCGCACCTGTGTTGCATAGTTCTCCAAAATCTCTGCAGTGTTGTCTGTGCTACAGTCATTCACCACTATTACTTCATAGGCATCTGTACTTAGGGATTGTTCGGTAGCGCTACGTATGGCACGCTCCACATATTGTGCGTAGTTGTATGTAGTGATGATGATGGAAACCATTTTTTACATTTTTATATGTACCCACATGCATGAATAAATAAAGCAATGTACCGAAGCAGGCTATCCGTTGCCGTTCTCCTTGTTTCGCCTACGCGACTTCTTTACATCATCGGTGTAGTATGGATTGCCATAGGTGTAGCTACCGTAGCCGCTACCATAGCCATAGCCATAGCCGTAACCATATCCATAGCGGTAGGCGTACTTGCCGTAGTAGTATTTCCAACGCTTCATCTTGATGTTGTTAAGCAACAGTGTGTTGCTCTTTAGCTTGTTCTGCAACAGCACATCCTCCAGATGACGCACACCCGACTTGGTAGCCTTTTCGGTATTCAATACGAATATGCCAAGGTCTGCTTTGCTCAACAATACCAGTGAGTCGCTGATGAGCATAAGAGGTGGCGTGTCAATGATGAGGTAGTCATACTTGGTTTTCAGCTCATTCAGCAGTTGGTCCACACGTGCATTCAATATCAACTCTGATGCATTGGGCGGTACAGGGCCAGCGGTAATGGCATCAAGATTTTCCACTTGAGTGGTAATGATGCTATTGTTGTAATGGGTACGTCCGATCAGGAATGAAGACACACCACTCACATTCTCTAAGTTGAATGTTTTGTGCACTTTGGGTTTGTGCATGTCGAAGTCGAGAATGAGCACACGCTTCGAAGCCTTTGCGAGCACCGCTGCAAGGTTCACGCTTGTAAATGTTTTACCCTCGCCCGGATGCAGAGAAGTTACGAGTATTGTTCTGGGGCCATCGTCCTGCAATATGTATTGCAAGTTGGTTCGTATGGAGCGGAATGCTTCGCTCACATTGGAGCGCGGGTTGCTCACTATTACTATTGGATCCAGATCGCTGTCCTGGTAGTTGGGTATGCCGCCAAGCACAGGTATTTTGCTTATCGACTTAAGCTCACGAGTATTCTCTATACGTTCAAAGAAAAGTGCACGTACAAATCCAATGAGCAGCGCAGAGAAAAGTCCAATACCTATGGATACCCAAACCGTAGCTTTTTTATCAGGGCCAACCACGCCAAGTGAGCGGGCAGCTTCAATCACACTTGTTTGCGGAATGATGGCGGCACGGGCAATTACGGTGTTTGCCTTTTTCTCCAGCAGGAAGGTGTATAGTTCTTCATTTACGGCTAGCTTGCGCTCTATACCCAAGAGGTCGCGTTCAGATTTGGGAATGTTGGCCAGTTTGGCTTCCAGTTCTTGTATCTGATTTTTTACATCGTTGATACGGCTTGTAATAGCATTCTTGGCATCGCTGGTGTAGCGGTATATGTTGCTGCGAATGCTTTGCAGGCTGCTGTCAACACGTTGCATGCGCGGATCAGGAGCTTTCAAACCACCGGCTTCCAGTTCTTTTCTTCTTTGCTTCAAGCCAAAAAGATTATCTACCAAATCACGTAGGGTTGGCTCCTCCTGCTCCAGATAATTCATAGGAGGAATTATCGCTTTGTTGTCTTCTTTGGCAAGAAATTCCTCAAGACTCTCCATGGCATTGCGCCTGAGCTGTAAGGTGCGCTTGTCAAGGTCAGCCTGGGTAAGTGCATCGAAAGCGGCCTGCTGCTCTTTGCTCAAGTCCAGAATGTTGCGCGCATCCTTAAATGCTTCCATCGTGCCCTCAAGCGAGTCCATGATGAGTGTTATCTCATCCAACTGCTTGTCTATATAATCCTGCGTGTTGTCATTTATCACAAACTGATTTTGCAGGGTATAGTCTATATAAACAAAAGCCAGTGTATCTAAGAATGTTTTGGCCCTAACCGGTTCCGAATCGCGCAGGGTAAGTGTGAGTATGCTGGTAAATTCCACATTTTCAATGGCCAAACCACCCTTGAAACGCGAAATGAGATAATCAGGATGGTGGACTTTGAATTGAAAATTTTGTTCTCTGACAACAGGCAGCATCAACTCATTAAAAAGCTTGGTGCGCTCTACCTTGATGTTCATGTTGAACACATTCTGTAAACTATCGAAGGGCAAGGTATGGGTTATCTTTTTTCCATCAAGCACATAGCTGATGTCGTATGTATTCATGTCCACCACTTTGATATTGATGGGCTTGTTATACAGTTTTATATCTAACGTTCTCCAATCACAGTTTATTTTGAAATAAGCAAGCTTGTCCACCTCATCCGTTTTTACCCGACCCACCAGAAAGTAGCTTTGGGTGAAGTCCACCCTGTCGAGTACCTTTTCAATCAGGTCGTAACTGGCTAATATCCTTTTCTGATTGGTGATGTCCTGAATAAGAGAATAGTAACCCAACTCCTTATATATCTGCGACTGATAGTCGTAGGTGTCTGAAGATTTGAGCAGAATCTCGCATTTGGCAGCGTGCACATCGGGCATCTGTCGAGCAATGAAATAGCCAATGGCGCCACCAATAATTACAGAAAGAATAATGAGATACCAGTTCTTAGAAATGAACTTGAGAATGGGCCGCAGGTCATCTGCATCAAGAAAATTGGTTCTTTGTTCGGCCATAGGAATGGAAGAGGAGCGGTGCTTCGAATTAAGGGGCGCCAAATATAGTTGCCTGCCACAGATGCCCTCACAAATGGAAAAAGGAGCATACGCAACTGGCATGGACATAAATTATGTCCGTGTAATGTATTTGAATACATTTGCTCGCTTTCAATTCATTCAGAAACATTCTGTAGCATACTTATACTCCTCATGAAAAAGCAAACCATCAGACAAATAACTGCGTTGCTGCTTCTGCTGGCACCGCTTATGATACTTGCCCAACCCGGCCCACCTGCTGGTGGTGGTCCGCCATGCGGCCCTCCATTTGGCCCTGCCTGCCCTATTGATGGTGGAGTGAGCCTGCTCATCGCAGCGGGTATTGCTTTGGGTGGCAAAAAAGCTTATGACTTGGGTAGGAAAAAGGCCTGATTAAATCGTGCGGGCTTTTCTAAGTAATCCTTTTTTCCGTTTTCTTATTAAAGCCACAACACTGTATGTGGGTTGGTATATGGTATATGAATACCTGCTCAAGCCACATACGCTCTTCGATGATTACATCATTCACAATTTGGTAGTACTGGGAGAAAAAGTGTTGGAAATAATCGGCTATGATCTGATACCATACACAGACTTACCACTTCGCAGTCACATCGGTATAACTGGACCAGAGGGGCCAATGTTCTCCAAAGGAGTAACTATCGGTGCACCATGCGATGGTGCGGTGCTGTTCGCTCTTTTTATTGTGTTTGTAGTTTCGTTTCCCGGGAAGCTCGCAGCCAAAATTTGGTTCATTCCATGTGGGCTTCTGGCTATACACCTGCTCAATGTTTTGCGGGTAGCCGCATTGGCCATAGTAGTGCACATAGATGAAAGTTGGCTTGCTTTCAATCATGACTATACCTTCACAATCATCGTTTATGCATTTGTATTTTGGCTTTGGTGGTTATGGATAAAAAAATTCTCGCCTTTGGCTAAGGTCCATCAAAAAGTACAACCTTGAAAATCCTATACATCAGCATAACATTGATAGCCGCATTGGGCTTTGGTTTTGTGCTGGAAATGGTGAAGGTGAATATCAACTATACATTGGAAAATGCTGCAAAAATTCCTGAATACTACACGCACAGCAACGATGAAAGAGTACTGCTGATGAGCGAAGCGGCCATTTACGCCCCATACGATTATTACCACAACCACCGCGTTATTTCCTCACTCTATTCGCTTTCAGAAAATCAGTTGAACAAATTGAAATGGGCAACCACGCTTGCTGGCACCGTAGTGTTCATGCTTTTTCATCTTTTGTTGTTGAAATTGATTACAGGTCAAACTCAATTATTGAAATGGACCGTTTGGATTTATTTGTTGCTCTTTGCTTTGTCATTTGGCGTTTACCTGTTTGGCACAGCCACAGGTACCTTGCAATATGCTTATGGCGTGAGCCGGAAAATTGCCGGGGCACTTCAGTCACTGATTCCGCTCATGTTCATCTTACCCGGCTGGTGGCTGTGGCGCGCAACGCAATCAAAACCTGATTTGTAAAACAAACATGATACCCTTTGAAACCCTGCCAGACGAATCGCGCATCTGGATTTACCAAGCCAATAGACCCCTGAGCCATTCAGAAAAAGAGAGCATTGAAAATGATGCATCGAAGTTCATTGACCAATGGACTTCACACGGAGCATCAATGCAGGCAAGTGCCATGGTGTTGCACCACCGTTTTCTGATAATATCAGCTGATGAGGCAAAAGCAATTGCTTCGGGCTGTGGTATCGACAAGGCTGTGCATTTTGTCCAACAACTTGGTGAGCGGATGGAAATCGATTTTTTTCAGCGCATGCAGGTGTGCTACAAAGAAGACGAAGAACTGAAAGTTGCTGCACTCCATCAGTTTTGGGCCATGCGTAAAGCGAACATCATCACTGAAGAAACTCTGGTATTTGACAATACAATACGCAACAAAGGTCAATTGGCAGGTAGTTGGCTGGTTCCCTTTGCAAAAAGCTGGCATCAGGAAATGTGGGCGCGATAATTTTTCAAACGCGCATTGATTTTCAATCCTTTTATCTGAGCAATCCAATGGTCATTTCAAAAAAAAGCCGGTCAGCGTATTGAAAAACACAAACCCATATATCTTGCGCGTGCTTTCTTCACCTTATTGATCAAAATCTGACTTCTTTCCATAGACCTTTCAAGTTCAAAATAAAAGAATCGAACGTCTTCTGGATTTTTCAAATTTTATCTTAGGGATGAAGGAGTAACCAAGCCTTCATTTTTGCTTATACCAATATTTTTTAGATTAACCAAAATCCACACAATTTGATGAAAACATTTACACGAATCAGTGCGCTCTTAGCGCTTTGTTGCACCCTTGGGTTCAGCACACTCCATGCACAGCAGACTTGTTTAACACTTGACATGTTCGATGCATTCGGAGATGGTTGGAACAATGGAGAATTCCAACTCTACAGTTTTGCAGACAACTCACTTGTAGGTACTCTTACCTTGGCTGCTGGCGATGTAGGCAGTGGAGAGATCTGTGTTGATGATGGCTGCTATTATATAGAAATGTTACCCGGTGACTGGCCGGGCGAAATAACTTGGACTCTCACTGGTTCAGATGAAGGCTCCATTGATGGCGATGCCAATAGCAGTGGTGTAGTAGTGAGTGTAAACTCAGACTGCATATTAGGTTGCACGGACATCGCAGCAAGCAATTTCAACCCGGCAGCTACAATTGACGATGGTTCTTGCCAATTCTGCGCAGGCGGTGAGCAGGTAATTGCTATCAATATGTTCGATTCATTTGGTGATGGCTGGAATGGCGCAACGTTCTTCATAATTGATGACCTTGGAAACATAGCAATGACAGGCACACTTGCAACTGGCACAGAAGGCTCTGTTGTTGATTGCTTGGATGCTGGTTGCTACACATTTTCTGTAACCGGTGGCACCTTTCCCGGAGAAGTGTCTTGGACACTAACAGACGGCATTGGCAATATCATTTTTGCAGGTGGAGCCAACGAAGAATATGGCTTCAGTTGGGCCGGCCAAACTGGCTGCGTAATTCCAGGTTGTATGGATGATACATGTAACAATTACAATCCATTTGCAACAGAAGACGATGGCTCATGCGTATGCCCACCCGCTAATGATGATTGTGCTGATGCGATAGCCTTAGGCTGCGGTCAAAGTGTTGACGGAACAACAATAAGTGCCAACCTCGATGCAGTTGTTGCGGACTGTGGTGGCATACCAATCACAGAACCTGGAGTTTGGTACACATTTATCGGAACCGGTCAGCAGGTTACACTTTCTACTTGCAATTCAGGCGGTGCTGACACGCGTATCACTGTCTTCTCAGGCACTTGCGCAGGGTTGGTTTGTGTGGCAGCAAACGATGATGCATGTGGACTTTCTTCACAACTAACATTCAGCACAATAAATGGCTTTGCTTATTATGTGATGTTGCATGAGTGGAGCTTTGCACCCAACAGTGGTGCCGGTGTTGCTTTCACATTGGAGATGACTTGTATTGATTGTGACGATGTGCCTATCAATGATGATTGTGCTTTTGCACTGCCACAACCGGACAATATTCCGACACCTGGTAACCTGTGTTGCTCCAGCCCTGACGACATTTCAGATTGCATGGCTTTCCAGACTGGCTATGGCGTTTGGTTTACAATGAATAGTAGTGACTATGACACTTTTGATTTCACATTGTTGAATGGTGATATGCAAGGACCGGATGACGGGGATGGCACCAACGTAGGTATGGTAGTATATCAAGACCTCGGTGGAGGCTGTGGTGATTTGGACGCCATAGCATGTTGTTTTCCTGTAACCGACATCTGCGCTGGTTCCCTATCAGGTATTGGTCTGGACATTGTTCCGAATACAGACTATTACTTCCTTGTTTATACAACAGATGCTGAAGGCTGTGGAAATTTCAGTCTGAATACGAATCTGGCCTATTTGGGATGTACTGATCCAGGCGCTGACAACTTCGATCCAACTGCTGAAATAGAAGACGGTAGCTGCATATACACGCAACCACCAGTGAATGATCTTTGTGATGATGCGATACTGCTCGATTGCAATAGTGGCGTAATTGGCACTACTGGCCTTTCAACCGCAACCAATGCACCTGTTGGTTGTGCTTTGGCCGATGATGAAGGTGTGTGGTACACCTTTGTTGGAGATGGTCAATTGATAACCTTGAGCATGTGCGGTTCTGCAATTGATTCACGCATATCTGTGGTATCGAGCACCGATGGTTGCAACGGCCCGTTCACTTGCGTGGTTGAAGAAGACAATGATTTTAGCGCAGAAGGCTGCCCTTTCCCAGATACCAACGATCCAAATGTGACTTTCATTACAGAAATTGGAACTACATATTTTGTATATGTATCAGCAGGACAATTGGACACCGATGGCGACTTCATAGCCGATTTATTTGATGGCCCATTTCTGCTCGATTTCACCTGTGAGCCAGTGGTAGAAGGTTGTACTAATGAATGTGCGTGCAACTATGATCCGGCTGCCAACGTGGAAGACAATTCGTGCGAATACTTCTCCTGCGTAGTATGCGATCCCGGAAGCAGTGCTGTCTTGATGGATATGACTGATGCATTTGGTGATGGATGGAACGGAGCTACCTACACTATTACAGATTTGGCCGGAAACGTTATTGCAACAGGCAGCATTGATGCTGCAGCTTGTACTACTTTGGGTGGTATTGGTGGCGGTGTGTCTGCTGGTTTCGATGTATTCTGCTTAGAAGATGGTTGCTACATCATGAATACAGGTGGTGGTGTTTTCGATGGTGAAGTTGGTTTCAGCCTTGAAGATGAAAACGGTAACGTAATCGTGAGTGGAGGTGCCGGTACCTTCAACTTTACTGTTGGTGCTGGCCTTTGCGGATGTACCGATCCGGTTGCCTGCAACTACGAACCATTGGCTACAGACGATGACAACACTTGTGAATACCTCACTTGTGCAGGATGTACTGATGTGTTGGCTTGCAACTTCAACGAGGATGCAACAATCACAGACAACACCGAATGCTGCTATGAGAACTGTGTTACATTCATTATGAATGATGCTTTTGGTGATGGCTGGAATGGTGCAGTTGCAACATTCACAAATGCTGCTACAGGAGAAATTATTACTACAGCAACTTTGCCCAATGGAACAAATGCAACTGCTAGTATTTGCCTTGAGGATGGATGTTTCAATCTCAACGTTTCCAACGGAACCTTCCCTGGTGAAGTGTCTTGGACCCTTGCAGGTATCAATGGTGGAATAGTAAATGGTGCGCCAAACGGGCCTGATGGTGTCAACTTCTCTGTAGGCAGCGGCAACTGCACAGTAGGTTGTACTGAGCCTATGGCTTGCAACTATGATCCTGAGGCAGGTTTCAGTGATTGTACAATATGTGAATACACATCTTGTCAAGGCTGTACCTACCCTGCGGCATCTAACTACGACATGGATGCATTAATAGACGATGGCTCTTGCATCATTGATGCTGTTAGTACTTGCCCTGCCGACCTTGATGGTGATGGAGTTATTGGTGTAAGTGACCTGGTAATATTCATCGGTGCATACGGAAGTGTATGTCCTAACTAATTTCAATTTGGTCTAATAATGAGTTGTGCCGCCTTGTGCGGCACAACTTATTTATAAGGGTTTGCGTAGAACCGCGCAATTAGAAAAACGCGCGGCTTATGAAAAACTACATTACTCTCTTTCTCACCTCAACACTTCTCTGCCCTGCGCTCTGTTCGCATCCATCACATTTCACCATCGGCAGCGGTTGCATGGACATGGCAGCATGTAACTACGACCCCGATGCCACCTCTGATGATGGCAGTTGTTGTTACCAGAATTGTATCAATGTCACTGTCAGTGCAGGTCTCTATCCCAACGAAATTTCTTTTCACATTTATGACAACGACAACAATGTGCTCGCCATACACAACGAAGGCGATCCACTTCCTATATTAATTCCGCTCTGCCTTGAAGTTGGTTGCTATCATATAGACCTGAACGACAGTTATGGTGATGGCTGGAATGGCGCCACCTACAACATAACAGATCATGACAACAACAGTATAGCGGCTGGCGACTTTCCCAACGACCCTGCCTTTGCTGCATTTAGCAAAGGTGTGTATTTCAACATTGGCAACGGCCTCACAGGCTGTACTGATGCCGGTGCGTGCAACTACAATGCAGCAGCTACTTGCGATGATGGTACCTGCGACTACACTACTTGTTTTGGCTGCACAGAATTGACAGCATGCAACTACGCTCCCATTGCTGTATTTGACGATGGTTCATGCTGTACATCCAATTGTTTGCTGATGGAAATGACAGACACGCAAGGCGATGGATGGGATGACGGAGTTTATACCATCTACACAAGTACTGGCGACTTTGTGCTGAGCGGAACATTGGACCATATCGACTATGAACTGGAAAATATCTGTCTTGAAGATGGCTGTTATCAAATCACAATTTCAGGTAGCTTCTTTCCTGAAGAAATATTTTGGACTCTCTATGGAACCAATGCAGGCGACCTGAGTGGAGATGGCATTGACTACACAAGCTATTACTTCAGTGTTGGCATGAGCGGAACATGCGCAGGCTGCACTGACCCTGTAGCGTGCAACTACCAGGTATGGGCACAGGATGATAATGGTAGTTGCATGTATGTGCCCTGTGTAGAAAATGATTTTCGCTCAGCGGCCATCAGTTTGGAAACAATGCCATTGAATACCTGCAACACTGTGATTGGTAACTTGAGTTTGGCCACCGCTTCAGGTGAAGGCAATAGTGTAGTGAACACAGGCGAAGACATCTGGTACACTTTTACAGCCACCACACCCGGCATCAGGATAGAAACAACAACCACAGCAAACAATCTGCTGATAGAACTTCAGGATGCAGGTGGCAACATGCTGGAGGCAGAAAACGCACTTGCCACAAGAACAGGTGAAATATTGAACTATGGCAATCTGCAGGCTGGCAACATCTATTACATAGCTGTCAGAAACTTCGATTCATCACAAGGTGAAGGAACGTTTGAAATTTGTTTGCAGCACCTCCATGCGAGCCACTGCAACTACACCGCCACCAACTATGTGCCTTGCAGCAGATTCAAAGCTTCATATTCCGGTGCTCAACAATATTCATTCAATTTTACTTCGCTCACAACGGATGTGACTTACAACTACACTGCAACCAGCGGGGTGATGTATATGCACAATGCAACAAGTATACAACCCAATGACGACTATTTGGTAAACATAGAATCGCTTTGGCAACTGACCGATGGCAGTGGAAGTATGGAAACCGTGGCAGTACAAAGCGATTCGCAATGCCTCATTCATCTGAATGAAAATGCACCGATGTACATGCGACCCAATGAGAATTGTACAAATGCAGGAGCGTTGTCACCTGCTGCAATACTGCGCGCAATGCCTACAGCCTGCGGTGTGGAAGATTACCAGTGGCAATTCACTGATAACAATGGCACATCACCCGCAATAACCATATTGCGAGGCGCACCGGTACGTACCATTCAGCTACTCACAGTACCCGGCTTGCAAGGCGGGCACACTTATGCGGTGCGTGTGCGGCCAGTGTATAGTGGCGGAGTATCAGGTTCATATGGGCCATCTGATTGCATATCAATGTCAGCAGGTACTGGCAACTTTGAGTTAGGCTCAACGGAAATTATTGCCAAAAACCAAAACAATGATTTGCAGCTTGGGCTTTACCCCAACCCTAGCAATGGAAGCAGTATTTATTTAGAACTGATGCTGGCGGGAGCCAAAGAAATTGAGATTCAGATAATGGATGCAGTTGGCAAAGAAGTTTACAGCAATCAATATGCTGCAACAGATGAATTGAACACCGTAATCTACTTCGATCAGCATTTACCAAACGGCATCTATGTGATGCGTGTAAAAGCCGGAAATGAAGTGATGACCAAAAAATTCATGGTATATAAATAGGCTCGCATTCAAGCTCATAAGTAGCTGTGACCTATTTGTTTCAAATCTGGTTCATGCTTCATCATTTGCCATCTTTGCCAAATGAAAAATCTTTTTATGATTGCTGTGCTCATGGTTCTTTTCAGTTTGAATTTTTCAATTCAAACCCATGCTCAAAATGAAAGCAACAATGTGACGCCACTTTTTACAGGAACTTTGGCTATATATAAACATGGTGGTGAAGCTGGTCTGGTTAAGTTCATATCTGATAATTTCAAATGGCCTGACATAATTCCGGATTCCTTAGTCGGTAAAGTCATCTATTACACAGTAATGATTGAAAGCGATGGAAGTGTGAGTTCAATTACGTTGGACAAGCATGTATCTCAGTACTTGGATGCCGAAGGTTTAAGAGTCTTGTGGTTAACGGCAAATAGCTGGTTGCCTGCACGTGACAATAAGGCATCGGTAGTAAGATGCATAAAACGAATTCCGATACCAATCAGGAAATGAGAACACGCGATCAAAAATCCTGACTATCCTTTCAATCCGTGTCATCCGTGTTCTATTGCGGAGCTAACTTTTTTAGAAAATAAATGAACACACCCGAACAAAAACTGCAAGCCTTCCAGCGCCTGCTCACCATCATGGATAAGTTGCGTGCTCAATGCCCCTGGGACAAAAAGCAAACATTAGAAAGCCTGCGCCACCTGACCATAGAAGAAGTGTACGAGTTGGGCGATGCCATACTTGATGGCAACATGCAGGAGATAAGAGGCGAGATAGGCGACCTGATGCTGCACATGGTATTCTATGCAAAAATTGCAAGCGAGCAGGGCGCTTTTGACATAGCTGATTCGCTCAATCACATCTGTGACAAACTGATTGCACGGCATCCACATATCTACGGTGATCCATCAAACAATGGTCAGCTTGTTGAAGTAGCAGATGAAGAAGAAGTGAAAAGCAACTGGGAAAAACTGAAACTTAAAGAAGGCAAGAAGAGTGTGCTGGAAGGAGTTCCAAAATCGTTACCAGCGATGGTGAAGGCCCAGCGGATACAGGACAAAGCGCGCGGTGTGGGTTTCGACTGGGAGCACGCACACCAGGTGTGGGACAAGGTGGAAGAAGAACTGCGTGAGTTCAAGCACGAAGCTGATGCAGACTCCAATAAAATGGAAGAAGAATTTGGCGATGTGCTGTTTGCCCTTATCAATTACGCTCGTTTCAAAGGAATCAATCCGGAAGATGCGCTGGAGAAAACCAATCGCAAATTCATCAAACGATTTCAATACTTAGAAATAGAAAGTGCCCGTGATGGAAAACAAATGGGCGAGATGACACTGGATGAAATGGATGTGTATTGGAATAGAGCTAAGACAATTTGAAAATTCGACCCATCAGAGACACAGCGTCCTTCCCCCATCCACAGGCACATTGATGCCATTGATGTAAGATGCGGCTGGCGATGCAAGAAAGGCAATGGCCGCAGCTATCTCTTCAGGTCTTCCCAACCGTTTCATTGGAATTTCTTCACTCATTTCATGTTTTACATCCGCAGCCGTAGTGCCTGCCTTTTCGGCTTTGTTTTTCATTATTTGTTCCAATCTTCCTGTTTCGGTAGCTCCGGGCAATACATTATTTACCGTGATATTGAATCTGCCCAGTTCCATGGCCAATGTTTTGGCCCAGTTGGCCACTGCACCTCTTATGGTATTGCTCACTCCGAGATTTGGCAAAGGTTGTTTTACTGAAGTGGAAATAATATTGATGATGCGGCCATAACCCGCCTCTTTCATTTTTGGCACCAGCGCTTTTACCAGTGTGTGATTGCATATAAGGTGCGAGTTGAATGCTATACGAAAAGCCTCTACATCCGCTTCTATAGCCGGCCCGGGAGGTGGGCCACCCGTGTTGTTCACCAATATATGCGCAATGCTTTCACTTGCAAATTTTTGTATCGCACTTTCCACACTTTGCGGGTGGGCAAAGTCGGCAATTAGATAGCTGTGCTGTTGGCCCTGCGACACATCCAGGCTACTGATTGCATCCTTCAGTTTGTCCTCGTTTCGCGCTATAAGCACCACCGTGGCGCCAAGTGCAGCTATTTCTTTAGCTGCGGCATATCCGATTCCTTGCGTGCTCCCGCACACCACTGCTGTCTTTCCTATCAGGTTCAAATTCATGTGCGCAAAGATGTAATACATAACAGCAAAGAATAGCTGCAAAAAGTGCGGTTCACATGTTCTTTATTTACCATCAAATTTTTCCCATCTCAGCGCATAAATTATATGGAACAATTTGAAAAGCTTTTAGAAAAGAACAAAGCATGGGCTCAGCACATGGTGGATACCGATCCACACTTTTTCACCAACCTCGAAAATCTGCAGACACCCGAATACCTTTGGATAGGCTGTAGTGATAGCCGCGTACCTGCCAATCAGATTACGGGCACCGCACCTGGCGAAGTATTCGTGCACCGCAATGTGGCCAATCTGTGTGTGCATAGCGATGTGAATATGCTGAGCGTGCTTGAATATGCGGTGCATCATCTGAGGGTAAAACACGTTATTGTGTGTGGTCACTATGGTTGTGGCGGTGTGAAGGCATCCACCACACAGACAGATTTCAACATCATAAACGTGTGGCTGAAATACATCAAAGATGTTTATCGCATACACGAGCATGAATTAGATGCCATCAGCGATGAAAAGCAAAGGTTAAACCGGCTTGTTGAATTGAATGTGGTGGAGCAAGTAAGCAATCTTTCAAAGACTGCCATAATTCAAAAGGCTTGGAAAAAATACGATGCCCCGCACCTACATGGTTGGGTGTATAGCCTGCATGACGGTTTGCTCAAACCAGTTAGCCACATAGTACCCGGTGCTTATCTGGATGAGATCTATCGCTTTCAGGTCTAACTGATTTCACTCCAATCACTCTTCGCTTTTTTTGTTACGTGTAATTGCAAAGCAAGCGGTTTGTTCTTTTCCAGCATGAGGTTCGGATCTTCATCCAGAATTTCCAAAGCAAGTTCACGTGCAGTGCTTAGCATTTGTTGATCACGCGCCAAGTCGGCAATTTTCAGATTGAGCACACCACTTTGCTGAGTACCACCCAGATCACCGGGGCCTCGCAGCTGCAAATCCACTTCAGCTATTTTAAAACCATCATTGGTATCAGCCATTGTTTGCAACCTTATGCGGCTGTCGCTGGATTGTTTGTGACCCGGCATCAGTATGCAATAACTCTGATCAGCACCGCGGCCCACGCGCCCGCGTAGTTGGTGCAGTTGCGACAATCCGAATCGCTCTGCGCTTTCTATTATCATCACGCTGGCATTGGGCACATTCACACCTACTTCTATCACTGTGGTGGCTACCATGATGTGTGTATTTCCTGCTACAAATTGTTGCATCTCAAATTCACGCGCTTCGGATTTCATTTTGCCATGCACTATGCCCACACGGTATTGCGGCAGCGGAAATCTGCGTACTATGCTCTCATAGCCATCTGTCAAGTCTTTCAGGTCGAGTGTTTCGCTTTCCTCTATCAGCGGATACACCACATATATCTGTCTGCCCTGCTCTATTTCCTTTTCCATAAATCCAAACACTTCGAGCCGCTTACTATCCCCTCTTATAATTGTCTTGATGGGTTTTCGGCCCGGGGGTAGTTCATCTATCACGCTTATGTCAAGGTCGCCATAGAGTGTCATGGCTAAGGTACGTGGTATAGGTGTAGCGGTCATCACCAGCACGTGCGGAGGCAGTGTTGCTTTTTTCCAGAGGGCTGCTCGCTGCGCCACACCGAACCGATGTTGCTCATCTATGATACACAGGCCAAGGTTTTGAAACTGAACTTTGTCCTCAATCAAAGCATGTGTGCCAAGCACAAATTTGATTTCGCCCTGCACCAGTGCATTCATCATGCGTTTGCGTTGTGCTCCTTTCACCGTGCCCGTCAGTAATGCAACAGGCACATTCACTTTTGCAAGCAAAGTGGTGATGCTTTGCAAATGTTGTTGCGCAAGAATTTCCGTGGGCACCATCATGCAAATCTGATAGCCATTGTCCATAGCCAGTAGTGCGCACATCACCGCTACTATTGTTTTTCCGCTGCCTACATCACCCTGTATAAGGCGATTCATATGTCCCCCGCGAGCCACATCAGCACGTATTTCCTTTACCACGCGCTTCTGCGCACCAGTCAATTCAAATGGCAGATGGTGGTAATAAAAGTCATTGAACAACTCGCCTACCTTGCTAAACACCACACCCTGTGTCAACCTTGTGTTGGAGAGTTTTTGTTTGCCTAATTGCAGTTGTATGAAAAAAAGTTCTTCAAACTTCAGACGCCTTCGTGCCGCTTCCAGCTGCGCAGTATCGGCAGGCATATGTATTTGGAAGATGGCTTCGCTGCGCGGCATCAGTTTGAAACGCTCCACGATTTCAGTAGTAAGATTTTCGGTAATGAATGCTTGGGCCTCGTCCGCAATGCTGCGAGTGAGTTTAGCAATGGCGTTGCTGTTCAATCCGCTTCGCACACATTTCTCTGTAGTGCTATACACAGGTTTCAAGCCATTGCCTTGCGTGATGCGCGCCTCCTCCATCAACTCCATCTCAGGGTGTGGTATGTTGTACTTGCCTTTGAATTCCTGTGGCTTCCCGAATATCACATAAGGCTCGTTCAGCTTGATAGATTCGCGCAACCACCGCAGCGCAGTGAACCACACCAATTTTATTTCTCCGGTTTCGTCTCTGAATGTGGCCACCATTCGTTTTTTGTTGGCCTCACCTATTTCCTGCAATCGCACTATGGTACCCATCATTTGCACGTGTACTGCATCACTTTGGACATCCTTCACCTGCACTATTTGTGAGCGATCAATGTAGCGAAAAGGAAAATGCTCGAGCAAATCGGACCAGGTGTATATGCCGAGTTCTTTTTTAAAAAGCTCGCCCCTTGCAGGTCCCACACCCTTCAGATATGTAATGTCATTGTGGAGCAATTTATTTGCGCGTATTGCGGAAGTGCAGGCCAAGATATATTTGTGAAGCACATCTGAAAACGTATGCGTCATCTCCTCATCACCATTTTAGTGTCGATACACGTTAACAGCGCTGCCCAGGAATATGTGGAGATATGCGACTGTACGAAAGGAGTACAGGGTGTGTGCATAGAATATTTGGACAGCATGTGGCAGCCTACCTCACGCAGTGCTGCAAGGTGGTATTACTACAACTACAGTTTTGGTCGTTATCGTTTTTTTGATTGGAGCTGGAGCAAAAAATTTGTGAGAAACAATACCTTGATTGCAACTGACAGTGCAGCATCTGCTGCGGAAGCACCGCTACCATTGGATGGCAAGTACTACTGGACAGAGAAGGAGAGCCAAACAATAAGTGTGGAACAAACATTCAGCAACGGATGGCCAAATGGTCAGACAAAGGCCTATTCAAAAAAAGGATATTTGCTTGAGTGTCTCGATTTTGAATCGCCATACAACCGCGGCAAATTTTCGATGATGTGCCATCTATACCACAAAGGAAAATTAGATGTGCAATGCCTATTCGCAATAGACATGACAGAAAATCGCAGCTACGCATTGGACATACCCTGGAAGGTGAATGAGCCACCCACTGCATTGGGCATACTTCCAAAATATCAGCGTTCGCTCATATTAGACATACAAGGGTTGCGGAATGAGCACCTCTCGGCCACGCTCACCCCTAATCTTTTTCATCTTATTGGTGAAAGTTGCTATGCTGCACATTCAGAGCCTATGCGCTATGCATCTGCAGTTGACAGCAGCCATTCGCAGACGAACAATTTTCTTACACTCTATCAGCAAGCCCGTGGCTGGCGAACCAATCAGATATATGCAAGTGGCGACCAGAAAAATGAAATACTGAGCACACCTACCACCGCAGATGTTTTTATTGATGATAGTGAAATAGAATTGTTGAAAATGTGTCGCAGCTCATTGCGAGAGAATGAGGTGAGGCACTTGCTGGTATCCATAGATACACTGCAAATGGCACTATACCAATTTGCAGATACAAGTGAAGAAGTAAACGAAGCACTTCAATTTGTGGATCGATTCGCGGGGCAACTCATGCAATACATGCGGCTGAATGTTACAGAAATGGATTGGAATTGTGTGCTGATAACTAGCAGCAGCAAAACAGATGATACCGTGCCGTGGATACTTTGGGGTGAAAGTGTAAGAAGCAATTTTGCATTGCCGAACCCTATCACGAGCCCACAGTCGCTCAGCACTTTCGCGGCCTTTGCTCACTTAGATGTAGATGATGAACTAAACACACATGTACTGAAGCAATGCTATGAGGCAGAGCACAAAAGGAAGTGAGAAAAGTATTGGTTAGTGATTTAATCGGCATAGGTTGAGTCAATTAAATCACTTATCAAAGCATAATTGGAAATGTTTAGTAGCAAAAAACCCGCTCTGATTTTTCAGCAGCGGGTTTGTATTTCTTGGTACGTTTTACTTCTTGCCTATTTGTACTTCAACTTCTGCCCCACTTTCAGTGTAGATGTTTTTTTGATTTTGTTCTGCTTACACAGCGCGTCCACTGTTGTCTTGTGTTTTTTGGCAATGGACGTCAGAGTTTCACCACTCTTTACAGTATGTGTTTTGGTAGTCTTTCTGGCGGCCAGCACCTTTGGATCGATGGCTACTTTTTCAGCGTAATCGAAATGTGTTTTTTCCAATTCAAATTCCCAGTCGCGCAGTGTTTTTTTGGACGGGTCCACTACTAAGTTCGGGTCAATGGCATCGCCCATGAATCGGATTTCGAAATGCAGATGTGCTCCATAAGACCTGCCGGTGTTACCTCCAAGGCCAATCAACTGACCAGCTTCAACGTGATCACCGGGTTTCACTTTACGCTGAGACATGTGTGCGTACAAAGTCTCCAATCCGTTGTTGTGGCGAATCACCACTACGTTGCCATACGAGGCGTGGTATTGTGAAATGCGCACCAACCCTTCCCAGGCCGCCATCACGTTGTCGCCCGTTTCCAGATCTATATCAAGCCCATAGTGCATACGGCCCCAGCGAGGTCCGAAGGGCGAAGTGATGTTGCCGTTGGTCGGATATACAAAATCACAATCGCTATGGCACAGCACGAATTCTTTGCCATCACCTACATGTTCTTTCGCATTTTTTTCGGCAAAAAGATTTTTGGTGTCCCAGCCACAATAGAGATCATAAGCAGGAATGTTGGCCAATGAATCGGCAATGTTGTTCAACTCAAGTGGTGCCGATGGCTCCATGAAGAGGGCTGCTTCGTCAACCTCTTCCTCAGTGGCACCGCCCATTTGAGGCTCATACACCTGCCACGAGGCAGTATCGGCAATAAGTTCAATGGCAGATTCAACCTGAGCTGAAAGGCTCAATGGAAAAATGGCAAGCAAAGCCAAGAGATATTTCCAGGTCAAAATTTTCATTGCGGGGCGAAAGTAATTTGGCATCATAGGGTGAGATGACGGTTTCTTGTCAATGAAACGTTAACCACTTCTATGATGTTCTATGGCATTCGACCAGTGGTCGCAAATGCAGTGTGTGCAGTGCATAAGAGCCGACCAAATGCTAAACAATTTTAATCTGTACGCGGATTGGCGAAGCCTGCAAGCCGCCATGTACAAGCTTTTCAGTCAAAGGCATGGCACTGTACTCTATGTTCAAGCACAGGTTGGAAACTTTTTGACAGTAGGGAAATGAGTGATGAAAGGAGTATTCAATATTCGCTTCCCTTTCGCGTCATGCTTTTTTCAAATACATGAAAACAAAAAATCAAACGTTGCATACTGAAGTATTCAGGTGGCTGATAACAATGGCCTGCCTGCTGTGGACTGGTGCGGAGAGCAGCGGGCAGCGTGTGGGTGTGGTGCTCAGTGGCGGAGGCGGCACTGCATTGGCTCATGTTGGTTTTTTGAAAGTCCTTGAGGCCAACGACATTCCGGTAGATTACATAGCCGGCACCAGCATGGGTGCAGTGATAGCCGCCATGTATGCATGTGGCTACAGTGTGGCTGAAATAGACAGTGTGGTGCGCAGCGAAGAATTTTTGCAGATGGCCGAAGGCAGCATCAGTGAACAACTCAAATTCTATTTCAAAAACACCGACAACGATGCATCCATAGCCCGTGTAAAATACAGCAACGGTGAGTTGATCAACAACGTGCTTCCGGCCAACCTTATCAATCCTGTACTGCTTGACTGGAAGCTGATGGAAGGCTTTAGTCAGGCCGATGCTGCAAGCAACAACAACTTCGACAGTCTTTACATACCCTTTCGCTGCATAGCTGCAGATGTAGAAAACAAAAAACAAATAACTTTCAGAAACGGCCCGTTGAATGTGGCTGCGCGTGCATCATGCACTTATCCATTCTATCTGCCTCCTCGCAGGGTGGATGGGGTACTGTTATATGATGGTGGCATCTACAACAATTTTCCATCAGACATGCTTTATCAAGAATTTTTGCCTGATGTGATACTTGGCTGCAATGTGAGCGGTGATACTGATGCGCCAACAGAGGACAACATATTCTCCCAACTGCAAAGCATGATACTGAACCGCGTGGAGTATAAAAAACTGTGCGAGCTGATGCTGGTGGTGGAGCCTGATGTGAAAGGCATTGGCACCTTTGACTTTGCAGCAGGAAGCGCTGCAATAGCACTTGGCGAGAGGGCCACCACTGATAGCTTAGTCAGAATAAATCAAATGGTAGCGCGCAAACAAACACTCGAAGAAAAAACTGACAAACGCATGGCATTCAGAAAAAAATTCAAGCCATTGGTGATAGAGCAAGTAGAAATAACCGGACTTGATAAAGCACAAAACAACTATGTGAAAAAAGTATTTGGCCGCAAGAATGAACCACGTCACCTGAGTGAACTAAAAATTCCATACTTCCGTGTTTTTGATGATGACAAAATCAAAAGCATATTTCCAATAGCCATTTTGAATCCAGTTACTGGTAAGTACAACTTGCAACTGGATGTAAAAAAAGAGCGCGACCTGCGCCTTTCATTCGGTGGCAATTTTAGCTCACGCTCCATCAATACAGGGTTTGTGGGCTTGCAGTACAACTTGTTTGGTGCAACAGCGGCCACCCTTTCAGCCAATTCATATTTCGGCAGGTTCTATGGCTCTGTAAATAGCAGCGTTCGATGGGATTTTCCAGGCAGCTATCCTGTGGCCCTGCAGGCCGGCTTCACATTTAACCGGTGGGACTATTTCAAAAGCCTCGCTACATTTTTCGAAGATGTAAAACCATCATACATTTTGCTGAATGAAAGATTCGGAAACTTCTGCGTCACCACACCAGCCGGTAACAAAGGCGTGATGCGCACCGAGGCCATCTACGCTCTTATGTTCGATGAGTATTACCAGACCACCGAATTTCTTAGCAGCGACACGGCCGACCGCACTGAGTTCGAAGCCGGAATATTGCGCATGAATTGGGAACGCAACACACTGAACAAAAAACAATACGCCAACAAAGGCACCTGGCTTAGCATAAGCAGCAAGTATGTCTTTGGCGAAGAGACCTCACTACCCGGGAGCACCAATCCTGTGAGCGACACACTCAGCGACTACCACCAATGGTTTACATTCAAGTTTCAATACACCAATTTCTTTTTGCCTTTGAGAAAGTTCAATCTGGCCTTCGCCCTTGAAGGCATAGCCAGCACACAGGACTTTTTCAACAACTACAGTTCGTCCACTATCATGGCGCCATCCTTCACCCCGGTGGCTGAAAGTAAAACATTGTTTTTGCCTCAGTTCAGAGCGCACAACTATGCATCGGCAGGGCTTATTGGTGTTTTGTCACTTACGAAGAGTATTGACTTGAGAGCCGAGGCTTATGCTTTCAATGCATTTGGCCGCATTGTCCCCAACCAGTTGAAAGAAGCCGAGTACGCCTGGGAGCAGCAACAATTCTTTATGGGTTCAGGCTCATTCATATTTCATTCGCCACTTGGTCCTGTAAGCCTCAGTGCCAACTACTACGACCAGAAGGAAGTGCCGTGGAGTTTCCTGTTCAATTTTGGTTATATCATTTTCAACCGAAGTGCCCGGGACTGATTGGCCGAAAAGAAAAAAGCCCGGCAGTCATGTCCGGACTCTTATCCAATAAAAGGTTTAGACAATCAATATTACTTATGTAAGCAGTCGCTGACGAAGTATGAATTCGAATTGCTGATTCTGCCTTTTGAGTTGTTGTATCAGCTTCTCGCGCTCAAATACAATCCTGAATTGCTCCCAGGCCTCAATCACCATGCGCGAAATTTCTTTCATATTAAATGGTTTTGAAATAATTCGGAAAACCTTACCCTTGTTGATGGCTTCCATTACAGGCACCAGCTCAGTATAGCCTGTCAACAATATGCGCTGCACATCAGGGTAGTGGTCAGATATGCTTTCCAAAAACTCAACACCACTCATGCTGGGCATGTTGTGGTCAGTTATCACAATCTGAATTTTTAGTTCGCCTATCATGGTATATGCCTCCACCGGATTGCTGGTGGTATATACATCAAACTCGTGCCTGAAGTTGGCAACAAAGCTGGTGAGGTTTGCTGTGTCATCATCTAAATACAACACTCTGGGTTTTTCGCTCAACTCTGGTTTTGGATTGGCATCGTGTCTGGTTGATTGCATTGTCATGGGGCAGAAGAATTTTTTTTGTCTGTGTTTTAAAATATCAACGCACTGTAACGAGAGAAATTCTGTTCGGTTACAGTAGTTGCATGCTTTTAGCCAATGGCCTAACAATCTCATCAGGGCTATTAGTGTTCATAAAACACTCAAAAAATCTTATGCACGCATTGCATCGGATTTAGTTTGCCACCGTCAATGCAAGCACCCCATGTCTAACCTAACAAACCGACTGCGTGCTCAAACTTCTCCTGCTGACGACTCCAGTTTTCCTGTCTTTTTCAGACTTCGGAATGCTTCTGATCGCGCAGCCTTAAGTGAGTTGATAGAGCGAGTGATATCCATTCAAGTACTGGATCAAATCGAAATGCAGATACGTGATTTGGTGAAGCTCGAAAATCCAACAAAAACACTTACTGATGAGGATTACGCTTTAGAAATATCCAATAAACTAGGTGGACTGCCATCGGATGAATACGGAGTCTGGGTCTATTACCCTTGGCGCAAACAACTGATCCACTTATTGGATGAAGAAGAGTTCATACGAGTTCGCACCATTCGTAATGCCTACAAAATAACCTTCGAAGAACAAGCGATACTTCGGACAAAGAAGATAGGTGTGATTGGGCTGAGTGTTGGCCAATCGGTTTCCTTAGCACTTGCTATGGAGCGCATAGCGGGAGAAATAAGAATTGCGGACTTCGACACCCTCGAGTTGAGCAACATGAATCGCATTCGCACTGGCATATACAATCTTGGCTTAAAGAAAACCGCCATGGTAGCCCGCGAGATTGCAGAGATAGATCCGTTCATCAAAGTGATTCGTTTTGATAAGGGTATCAGTCTGGAAAACATAGATAGTTTTTTTGACAAAGGTGGCCGATTGGATTTGCTTGTGGAAGAATGTGATGGAATTGACATAAAAATATTGGCGAGAGAAAAAGCAAGAGAAAAGAGGATTCCAGTAGTGATGGATACAAGTGACCGTGGCATGCTGGATATTGAGATGTATGATTCGGAGCCAGAGTACCCGATTTTTCATGGTTTAGTTGATCCTGAAATTTCTTATACGTTTTTGAAGACCCTCAAAACTTCAGAAGAAAAATTGCCTTACATATTGCCAATAGTTGGAAGCGAAACCATAAGCACCGCATTCAAAAGTTCATTACTCGAGGTAGGGCAAACCATTTCAACCTGGCCACAATTAGCCAGTGACGTAAATATTGGAGGTTCTATCGCTGCACTCACCGCTAAGCAAATCATGTTGGGCAAGTCGGTAAAGTCAGGGCGCAAATGGTTTGACGCGGAGGAAATGCTCTTTGCTGGCAAACAGGATCACCAAGAAATAATTCTGAATGAATTGCCCCTGGAGCAGCGCACTGTAGAAAAACAAATCGAAGTATCAGGTGCATCAATGAGCACCGTGATTCCAGAAAATCAGCTCATAACTGATATGGTGGGCGAAGCAACGAGAAGTTCATCACCAGGCAACACTCAAAAATGGAAATGGGTTTGGAAAAACGCAACACTCTTTCTCTTTATTGACAAACAAATGGAAATTGGCTTTTCTGACAATTTTAGTTTTGGAAGCATGATGGCCATGGGAATGGCACTCGAGCAAATCCGAATCTCGGCATCTCATCGCCAAATGAACGCCCAAGTTGTTCGGTCTGATATGCAAAAAACACCTCACCTCATTGCATATATCACCTTTCACAAGGCCAGTGAAGTTGCTTATCCATACCAATCACTATTTGCATACCTAAACAACCGAACCACTTCGAGAGCCTATCCGTCAAGAACTACAATTCCTGCATTGAAATTGAAAGAGATATTACAGGAATTAGAAACTGTAGGTCTGAAATTCAAACTAATCACAGACACCGATCAGATTGACGAACTAGGCGTGCTCATTAGAAAGGGCGACAGAATAAGGCTAACAAACAAATACGGCCATGCCGATTTTTATGGCAATGAACTTCGCATTACGAAGGAGGAAAATGAAGCACATCGTGATGGCATAGATGCCGCGACACTGAATCTGACGCCTAAAGAATCAGCCGGTTTGCAACTGGCCAAAGACTCCAAAGCTATTGACTACCTCAGCCTCATATCAGGCGGCAAAGGCTTCGAGCAGTTCTCTGAAAAAGCGATTGAAAGCGCATCTGCAATTGTTGTCATATTCGCACCAGATATGTCACGCGCGAGGCTAATAACAGTAGGGGAAGCCCTTCACAGAACATGGCTGCAGGCCACTCGCCTTGAGGTGGGCTTACACCCCATGACTGTATTGCAGATGTTGTTCAGCTATCTATTAGTGGACAAGCACAATTATATTCAAGTTCGTGAGAAAGCTGAAATTGAACGGTTGAAAAAGAACTTCGATCTGCTATTTCCCGAATTTGTTGATCAGCATTCACTTTTCACATTCCGTCTTTTTCCTGATGAAATGCGACAAAATGAAACTTTGAGAAAACCTACCAAAGAAAAATTGCTTTTTCTGTGAAAATTTATTGCGAAGCATTCCATTCAACAGACAAACTCGATGCCTGGCACGAATATGTGGAAGGACATGCTCGCGTGCTACAAGACTTTGGCATTACCTCCCTCACAAGCCATGGCGAGGAGTGGCTAAGCAACAACCACGTATATGTAATAACAGCGCGTGATGAAAATGGCAGAATGATCGGGGGAATAAAAGTGCATAAAGTAGATCCACACTTCAAGCTGCCGGTGGAATTGGCCATTGATCATCTAACACCGCAGATAACCGAAGACATTGGCCGGAGCAGTATCGAAGGGGCTGGTGAGATCTGTGGGCTGTGGATAGGCAAAGACACAGGCCGAATGGGCATGGCCTACTACTTAACGCGAGTAGCCATAGCTATTTGCGAACCATTAGGTATCAAAACAATTTGGGGAATTTCGTCACCATTCACGCTAAACATGTTTCTGGCCACAGGCTATACCATCATTGAAGAATATGGCGACAGTGGAAACTACATCTATCCGATTCCCGGATTCATTTCTACCGCAGTGGTTATAAAAAACACATACACCATCACAACCGCAACTGAAATACACCGTTCGCGCATTTTCAGTCTGCGTAGTAAACCCGTGCAGGTCGCCACTGAGGCACACAACGAATTTCGGATAGATATTTCTTATAACCTTTCTTCGGTGTTTCCCGTTGAATCGGCACATTAAGGAATTCCAAATGAAATCAATCACCCTCTGTGGCATGCTGTCCATTGCATGCAGCAGCTTCGCACAAATCACCATTACAGAATCGGGTCTGGCCAAAAACGTGGGCAGGCACTTTCAGATCCTTGAAGATTCGCTCAATACAATGGACGTAGCCAAGGCCATGGCTTCTGAAGACTACATCAGCTCATCCAGCGATGTGCCGAATATGCAGCTTTCAGGCAGCTCCTTTTGGCTCAGAATTCCAGTAACAAACAATTCAGGTAAATCACAGTTGTGTATTGACTTGAGGCAGCCAAATCTGGATGAGGTAGAATTTTATGAACCAACCCAGAATGGATACAATGTTACCAAAACTGGCGATCATCAGCCTATAGCTGAGCGCGCATACAAGCATCAGAACTATGTATTTCCGATAGAACTGGAAACTGGTTCATCTAAAACTTATTTCCTAAAAGTAAAATCGTCCGATCAGATCCAGCTGCCCTTATCGATAGGCACAGAAAGTGAGCTTTCCATTGAACATAACAACCGTGACATCCTCTTTGGAATTTTTGCAGGCATCATGCTTGCGCTTATCCTTTACAACCTGTTTATATGGATAAAAACCAGAGAATGGATCTATGGACTATACATACTTTATCTGGCTATCATTTTTGCAACTCAAACCAATGTTCTCGGTTTTTCTTACAGGTTTTTATGGCCACACAATCCGTGGCTTGAGAGGCATGCGGTCATACTTCTGATTTCATTGTCGGGTATAGTAGGCATCATTTTCATACGTTATTACCTCAAGGCAGACACCTATGTAAAGTGGTCTAAGTATGTCTTTTACTCAGCCATTGCTGTATATGCCACTGCCGCTATCATCTCCAATTTCAATCTTTCCAATTTGCCGTTTAAGATGGTTGAGATCAATGGATCACTGATTGCCATTGCCATTGTTGTCATAGCCATTTTATGTTGGCGTAGGGGAAGTCTTCAGGCGGCCAACATGTTGCTGGCATGGGCCACATTTCTGGCGGGGTTATTCATATTTGTTATGAAGGACTTTGGTGTTTTACCATACAATGAGTTCACAGTTCATACCATGACTATTGGTTCCGCACTCGAAGGCATCCTTCTGTCCTTTGGTCTTGCAGACAAAATAAATCAGCTGAAAAAAGAAAAAGAAGAAGCACAGCTACGTGAAGTGGAAATGATGAAGAACAATGAAGCCATGCTCACACGGAAAGTGCAGGAGCGCACACATGAATTGGAAGATGCCAAAGATGAATTACAACGCAACTATGATCACCTTCGCCTCACCCAGCGCCAACTTGTGGAATCAGAGAAGATGTCTGGCCTTGGACAGATGACTGCGGGTATCGCCCACGAGTTGAACAACCCAATCAACTTTGTGTCTTCCAACATCACTCCGCTCAATCGAGATGTTGAGCAGGTAATAGCATTCATGAAAGAATTTGAACAACTACCTGAAGATGTGTCCGCAGAGCAATTGGCGCAGCTCAAGAAGAAATATCATGATGCCGATATGCCCTACGTAAAGCAAGAAATAGACATGCTGATGAAGGGTATTCACGAAGGTGCCAGGCGAACTGCGGAGATAGTGAAGGGTCTTAGAATTTTCGCACGTGCTGACAGAGACGCGCTTGTAAAAGCCAACATCAACGAATGCATGGATGCCACACTGATAGTGATGAAGAGTGCATTGAAAGAAGAGGTGACTCTTGAAAAAGAGCTGGACACGACATTGCCCATGCTGGATTGTTTTCCCGGTAAACTAAATCAGGCTTTTGTAAACATCATTTCAAATGCAGTGCACGCTACACGTGCTGAAGGGCGAACAAAAGCAGACAGACATGTCAGGGTAAAAACCTGGGCAGATGATAAGAATTTATACGTATCGGTAAAGGACAATGGCAAAGGAATGAGTGAAGAAGTAAGGCTGCGCATGTTCGAACCTTTTTATACAACCAAAGGAGTTGGCGAAGGCACTGGCCTTGGTCTGAGTATTACATTGGGCATACTGGAGGAGCACAATGGCCAGGTGCACGTAAATACTTCGCCCCACACCGGTACTGAAATAATAATAGAAATACCACGTAATTTGTCTCAACTTCGCGCTCAGGCTGCGTAAAAAATAATTCCACCACCACCCTATGAATGAGCGCGCACATATCATCTATGTAGATGATGAGCCGGACAACCTCATCGCCTTCAAGGCCAATTTCCGAACAGACTACGACATATTTACTACCACCAGTGTAGCAGAAGCTGTGGAATACATGAAGAAGCACGAAGTAAAAGTCGTGTTCTCAGACCAGATGATGCCTGAAGTCACCGGAGTTGAATTTTTCGAAACCATTCGGCCTGATTTCCCGGAAACAGTACGCGTGCTTGTGACCGGGCACAGTGATATGCATGCTGTGGTGGATGCCATCAACAAAGGAGAGATATACCGATATATTCCAAAACCTTGGGACAACATGGAATTGAAGGTATGCATCGAAAATTGTATAGAAAAGTATGACCGTGATCGTGAGCTTAAACAGAAGAACATCGATCTCGAAAAGGCATTATCTGAACTGGAAAAATTTGTTTACAGCGCTTCGCATGATTTGCGGGCGCCTATCACTACCATAAAAGGTGTACTCAATGTAGCCCGGCTGGAAAAAGATGATATGCGGGCTGTAGAATATTTTGACATGATAGAGCGGAGCACAGACAAGCTCAATGACTTTGTGACCAACATCATACACTACTATCAAAACATGAAAAGCGATGAGATGCTGGAAGTGATAGATGTAGAAAAATTAGTAAATGAAGTAGTAGAGAAGAACAGAATGAATGACAGTGTAAAGACTGTAACCATTGAAAAAAACATAGCTACAAGCGGCATCTTCAAAGCTGATGCACATCGGCTTCGCATGGTGCTGAACAACGTAATTGGAAACGCCATACGATATCACGACAAGTCAAAACAAGAGCCGCTAGTGCAAATACAAGTAGTGCAAAACACGGAACAAACAGTTTTCAGAATAAGCGATAACGGAATTGGTATTGACAAAGAACTATTGCCACATATTTTTGACATGTTCACAAAAAGTGACGCTAACAATGTAGGAGCAGGAGTAGGACTATACATTGCCCGTGAAGCCACCAAAAAAATGAATGGACAGATTACAGTGTCAAGCAATGAAAATGAAGGAAGCAGATTCACCATCGTGATTCCAAACAAGGCATGAGCCTGAACCGGAAAATATCTTTTCATCTGGTAGATGACAATGACATAGACATTGCCGTAAATACCAAATTGCTACAACTCATGGGTCTTACCGATACCATATACACTTATGGTGGTGGGTTAAAATTTCTTGAAGAGCTAAAACAATTAGGCGAGAAATTCAATTCGCAGCACAACATCATACTGCTGGACATCATGATGCCGATGGCCAACGGGTTTGATTGCTTAGAACAGTTGCAACAATTGAGTGAAGGCGACAAGAAAAGAATTGATGTCTTCATGCTGAGCAGCACAATAGATCGCAATGACATTATGCGGGCCGAAGGCTATCCCATGGTGCGCAAAGTCCTCGAAAAACCGTTAGACATTTATCTGCTGAAGCGGTGCATAGAAGAAATGTATCCGTAGTTCAATGGTAATCGCTACTTCAATTTCACTTCAAATTTTTCAGTCATTTTCAAAAGCTGATCTGAACTTACGCCATGTGTGTTCGTGAATTCATGATACTTCTCCACTGTTATTACAAATAGTTCGTACCCATAGCTTGCTGCAAGTTTGAAGTATGGTTCCATTTCCCAGTTATAAACGAATGTATTGTGTACAAATATCTTCTGCGCGGCTACATGCATGGCATCTTCTGTTCGCACCTCACAATTTTTATAGGCTAAATGATTTTTGTCAAACTCGAAATGATAATTGCCATCAGCATCTGTGAAATAGTCATCAACCGAAAAGACAGGATAGCGGCCATGTTCGCTGAGCAACAAGGCCAGCGCAGTTTTACCAGCACCCGGCAGACCTCTCAGCAGTATTAGGTTTTTCTTCGTGGAAAAGTCATTCATGCCTGCCAATGTATAAAGTTTGCCTGATGTATGTTTGACCATTCAACCTACTTGTAATGATTGCTCAAATCATCTTTGTTCTACTTCTCGGTGTTGCGGGATTCTTTGCCTACAAACGTTACGTATTTGTAAAGCGAAATATTTTCCTTGGAAAAAAGATTCAATTGGAAGGCCATTCTTCAGAAAGATGGAAAACCATGTTTCGAGTGGCGCTAGGCCAAGGCAAAATGTTCACCCGTCCCGTGGCTGCGGTAATGCACGTTTTCATTTATGTAGGTTTCATTATTATCAATATTGAGGTGCTTGAAATAATGATTGATGGCATAATGGGCACCCATCGTGTGTTTTCATTTCTGGGCGCCTTCTATGATTTCCTGATTGGCAGTTTTGAAATCCTTGCCGTACTTGTGTTGATTTCATGTATCGTTTTTCTCGCCAGAAGAAATGTACTGAAACTCAAAAGATTCTGGCAGCATGAAATGACCTCATGGCCGCGCACAGATGCTAACCTGATTTTGATTACAGAGATTCTTTTGATGACTGCCTTCTTGACAATGAATGCCTGTGATTTCATTGTTGCAAGAAGCATTGACGTTGGCGTAGAATATGTTGGTGTTTCAGCCTCAGCATTTCCAATCAGCTCAATAATAGGAGAGAAAGTACTGGGTGGAATTTCATTCCAATCAATTCACTTGTTAGAAAGGATATGCTGGTGGTTTCACATCATTGGCATTCTTGGTTTTATTGTCTATCTCGCTTATTCAAAACACTTGCACATCATTCTCGCATTTCCAAATACTTACTACTCAAAACTGAAGCCTGCTGGCGAATTCAGCAATTTGCAATCAGTGACTAACGAAGTAAAACTGATGCTTGATCCATCTGCTGATGTGCCACCATCAGATGGCACCCCAACACGCTTTGGCGCAAAGGATGTTTTTGATTTGAGTTGGGTGAATTTGATGAATGCATATAGCTGCACTGAGTGCGGAAGATGCACCGCAGAATGTCCTGCGAATCAAACAGGCAAATTGCTTTCACCAAGAAAAATAATGATGGACACACGAGACCGGTTGGAAGAAGTAGGAAGGAAGTGTGACACAAACAAAGGTATGTGGCAAGACGATAACAAATCATTGTTACGTGATTACATCAGTGAAGAAGAACTGTGGGCCTGTACCAGTTGCAATGCCTGCACTCAGGCTTGTCCTATCAATATCAATCCGCTTGAAATCATTATTGACTTACGCAGGTATTTGATCATGGAAGAGAGTAAATCACCTGAAAGCATCACGGTGATGTTTAATAATATTGAAAACAACGGAGCGCCTTGGGCTATGTCCGCAAGCGACCGTGCTAATTGGATAAATAACTGATTTGAGAGTTCAGAATTGTAAGTGAAGAATTAATGTTCTTTCATCATTTTCAATTTTCAATTCTCTATTCTCAATTCAAAAACAAATGGTAGAACTTTTAGACGCACAAGAAGACGGCAAACGCATTTCTCCGGTATTGCCATCCAACATTAAAAATTTCCTCATTGACATTGATGGAACAATTGGAGAAGACATACCGAACGAGGAACCTGATCGTATGGAAGATGCAGGTGCTTATCCTGATGCATTGCAAAAATGTAATCAGTGGTATAGTGAAGGACATGTGATTTTTTTCTTTACCTCGCGTACAGAAGTGCACCGTGAGGTGACAGAAAGATGGTTGGCGAAAAATGGATTCAAATACCACGGCATCATCTTCGGGAAACCGCGTGGTGGCAACTATCACTGGATAGACAACCACTTGGTACGGGCAACGCGCTTTGAAGGAAAATTTACTGATTTGGTAGAAAAAGAAATGACCATTCAAGTATTCAAGGAGTAACAAAAAATTATTGATTTGTAGGTTGGTTGATTTGTAGATTGAAAGTTCATTCAAGAGAAATCAACAAATCTTCAAGTCAACCAATCAACAAGTAAGATGCAAGTAAAATCAATGGCTGAATGCCTTGCCAGTGGAGAGATTCCTGAAATTTTGTTTTGGGTAGGTTGTGCCGGAAGTTTTGACGACCGTGCAAAAAAAATCACTAAAGCCATTGCAAAAATTCTGAATCACTGTGGTGTGTCGTTCGCAATACTTGGTCAGGAAGAATCGTGTACTGGTGACCCAGCCAAACGTGCGGGTAATGAGTTTCTGTTCCAGATGATGGCCATGCAAAACATTCAAGTGTTGAATGGATATGAGGTAAAAAAAATCGTGACCGGATGTCCACATTGTTTCAATACACTCAAGAATGAATATCCATCATTAGGCGGTAATTATGAAGTGATTCATCATACACAGCTCATCAATCAATTGATTGCTGAGGGTCGCATACAAATGAAAGGCGGAGAGACATTCAAAGGCAAGCGTATCACATTTCATGACCCTTGCTACCTGGGTCGTGGCAACAATGTCTATGAAGCGCCCCGCGAGGTGCTACAGAAACTGGATGCTGAATTGGTAGAGATGAAACGAAGCCGTCAACATGGCTTGTGTTGCGGTGCCGGTGGTGCACAGATGTTCAAAGAAGCTGAACCGGGCAGCAAAGAAGTAAACATTGCACGCACTGAAGATGCACTCTCTACTTCTCCTGATGTAATTGCGGCAGGCTGTCCTTTTTGCAATACCATGCTGACTGACGGAATAAAGCATTTTGAAAAAGAAAACCTCATCGCGGTGAAAGATATTGCAGAGCTAATCGCGGAATCACAGCGTTTATAGGGATTTCTCATTGCACATAATTGCGTAACACATTTTTGCATAACACATCTATGTGTAACACATCTATGTGTAACATATATCTGTCTCATTGCGTATGTTTACCCCCCAAATCATTTTCCTTATGGCAGACAATTTCAATTTTGGTTCGCAGGTGATGCTCACACAGTTTGTGAATCGTGAGGCGGAACAAAAGCGACTTGAGAACAATTTTCTTACGGGCATCAATACCACAATACTAGCTGCACGCAGAATGGGCAAATCATCACTGCTGGCGCAGATGCATCATCGTATGCGAAAGCACAAGCATGTGCGCTTCTGCTACATAGACATGTTCAGCATCCGTGATGAGAAAGAATTTTATGAAGTCTTTTCTGCCCAACTGCTCACATGCACTACCTCCAAATGGGAAGAGGCCCAAGCAATGACCAAGAAATTCTTCAACACACTCATTCCCAAACTTTCGCTTACGGTGGCGGAAGTCACTTCTTTAGAATTGAGCTTTGACAAGAAGGAAATAAAAAAACACAGCGGTGAAATACTCGACCTATCTGAGCGCATTGCAAAGGATAAGAAGCTGCGCATCGTTGTTTGTCTGGATGAGTTTCAAAACATTACTTACTTCGACAAAGACATTTCTTTTCAGAAAAGGCTACGTTCGTTCTGGCAAAAGCACCAGCACGTTACATACTGCATGTACGGCAGCAAACGCCATATGATGGCTGAGATAGTCCAAAATGCTGAGATGCCATTTTACCGTTTTGGTGACATCATGATGCTCGGAAAAATCGAAGAGAAATACTGGTTGCCGTACATCATAAAAACATTTGCATCCAACAAGAAAAAAATTAGCGAAGCATTCGCAAAGGAGATAGTGCAACGCATGGAACAAAGCCCTTACTATATCCAGCAATATGCACAAGAAGTGTTGAATGAAACTAGCCGCAGCGTGAATACAGAGACTTTAGATGTTGCCTTGCACAACATCATCAACCGCAACACTATTTTTTACACCAACGACATAGATGGCCTTACTAACAACCAGATCAATTATCTGAAAGCACTCATTTCAGGTGTTACACAATTCACATCTGCACATACACTGCGCGAGTTCGATCTAGGCGGTGCCAGCAACATCAAGCGGGCGAGAGAATCACTGCGCAACAAGAATATTATTGATGATTTCGAACCCGGAAAAATTGATGTACTCGACCCCGTTTTTAAAATTTGGTTTGCCAAACAATTTCTTTCAAAGCATCAATACAACTGATGAAACAGGAATACGATAAATACACCGCAGAAGATCTGCTCGTTTGGCAAACACTTTATGACAGGCAAATGGAAGCGCTCAAGCGAAAGGCATGCAGCGAATACCTCGAGGCACAATCGCATGTGAATTTTACGCGAGATCGAATTCCACATTTTGATGAACTGAACAAAATTTTGGGAAAAGTCACGGGCTTTGGTTTGACAGTAGTTCCCAACATTCAGCCGAACGAAATTTTCATGCCTTGCCTTGCAGCAAAAGAATTTACTGCTACCACATGGCTGCGTAAAATGAGTGAGTTGGACTACTTGAGCGAACCCGACATGTTTCATGATGTATTTGGTCATGTGCCGCTGCTTTCACACAAAGTCTTTGCTGATTTTTTCCATCGCTTCGGGCAACTTGGAGTGAAATACATACACAACGAAAGGGCCGTAGAGATGCTTGGTCGTGTATATTGGTTTACTGTAGAGTTTGGATTGATAACAGAGATGAATGAAACCAAAATTTTTGGCGCAGGTCTCATTTCATCACATGGCGAATCCCTTCACTGCATGACTGATAAAGTAGTGCACAGAGCATTCAATATTCACGACATCATGCATCAGGATTTCAACAACTCCGTGATGCAGAATTTATACTTTGTTTTACCCTCTTTTGATGCTCTGCTGAACTCGCTGGACGAGATAGAGCGCATCATTCAAGCGGAAGTCCTCTAAGGAATGAGTCAACTTCTATATTTGACCAATACAACCAATCAATTTTTACAATGAAACTTCTGGAAGGAAAAGTGGCCATCATAACCGGAGCATCGCGAGGAATCGGAAAAGGTATTGCTGAAAAATTTATTGAGCAAGGTGCAAAAGTAATTTTCACTTATGCAAGCAGTGATGAAAAGGCGCGTGCTTTAGAGGCAGAACTTGCTGCAAAAGGAGGAGTGGCCAAAGGATATAAAAGTGATGCTGCTGACTTTGCTGCTGCGCACGCTCTGGTAGATGAAGTAGTAAAAGATTTTGGAACTGTTGATGTTCTGGTAAACAATGCGGGCATCACGCGCGACAATTTGCTGATGCGCATGAGCGAAGAACAATGGGATGAAATAATGCGTGTGAATTTGAAATCCGTTTTCAATTTGACCAAAGCTGTAATCAAACCCATGTTAAAAGCAAAAAGAGGAAGTATCATTAATATGAGTTCTGTGGTGGGTGTGAAGGGCAATGCGGGTCAAGCGAACTACGCAGCTTCTAAAGCCGGAATCATTGGCTTTACTAAGAGTGTTGCAGCAGAGTTGGGTTCGAGAAATATTCGAAGCAATGCAATCGCTCCTGGTTTTATAGAAACAGAAATGACGGGTGCACTCGATGAGAAAACCGTGCAGGAATGGCGAAATGCGATACCATTGAAGCGAGGAGGTTCAACAGATGATGTGGCTAACGCTACCCTATTTCTGGCATCTGATATGAGCGCTTACATCACTGGTCAAACGCTGCATGTATGTGGTGGTATGCTCATGTAGAATAGGCATGAGGGAAAAGTGACAAGCGATTATGGATTTGCAATGAGTACCCTTCCTCTGTCACCCGTCAATTTTCATTTTCAAATTCTCAAAATTTTAAATTCATAAATGTCGATAGTTACGGAAGCGCCCATTTGGTTGATTGCATTGTGTCTTGCGGCTGGGCTTATATATGCGGGCGCACTCTATTTTAGGGATAGGTTCAACAGAACTTATGGAAGTTTTCTTGCTTCGGTGCTTGGTGTTATTCGTTTTGTATGTGTTTCGTTGCTTGCATTCTTTCTGCTCAAGCCATTGATAAAATCAGTGAGTAATGATGTGGAAAAACCCATCATTGTGATAGCGCAAGACAACAGCGAATCACTGGTAGTTGGAAAAGATTCAAGCTACTACAAGGGAGAATACCAGCAGCAACTTTCAGCCCTCATTCAGCAGTTTGGTGAGAATTATGAATTGCGCACGTACAACTTTGGAAGTGGCGTGAATGAAGGAATTGATTCATTGCTGTTCAATGAAAAACAAACTGATTTTTCGAAATTGCTGGATGAGGCCTACAACAAATTCAGCGGCAGAAATCTGGGTGCCATCATCGTTGCCAGCGATGGACTTTACAACAAAGGAAGCAATCCGATATACTCATATCAGAAATTGAATGCACCCGTTTTCACCATTGCATTGGGTGATACCACGGTGCATCGCGATGTATTGTTGAGTGATGTAGCCGTGAATCGTCTCGCTTATTTAGGCAACAAATTTCCGATGCGCATAACAGTGGAAGGTCGCAAGGCCCAAGGTGAATCAGCTACCTTGTCAGTTAGCAGAAAGGGCCAGAACCTCTTCACTAAGCAGATTGCTTTTAATGGCGAGCGATATGCTGAAGATGTGAATGTGATTTTAGACGCCACAGAAATTGGTTTGCAGAAATACACCGTTACCATTTCTTCAGTAAGTGACGAGATCACCTATGCAAATAACCGCAAGGATATTTTCATAGATGTGCTGGATAGCAGACAAAAAGTTTTGATTCTCGCCTATTCACCTCATCCTGATTTGAATGCATTGCGTGATGCGATGGTCAGCAACAAGAGTTATCAAGTGGATTTGAAATTGGCGGAGGATTTTTCAGGAAACATTGCAGACTATTCTCTAGTCATATTTCATCAGCTACCCGCAGTAGGTGGCAACGGAAAGGCGGCTATAGACAACACATTGAAGGCGAATGTGCCCTCCATGTTTGTGTGGGGAGCGCAGACGGACTTTAGATCTTTTACTGATTTGAAATTGGGTTATTCACTCGAATTTTATCGCAACAGCAATACTGATGTAAGTGGTAGTTATGAGGAGAGTTTTTCGCTTTTCACTTTGGACGAAGAGACGAAAATGATTTTTAAATCGCTTCCTCCTTTGCAGGTGCCCTTTGGCGATTTGGCTTTCAGCCCGGGTGCTATCAGTTTAATCAATCAGCAAGTAGGCCAAATCAAAACAAAGAACCCACTCGTATCCTTCAACAAGACCAGGGATAACAACAAAATTTGCCTGATAGCCGGAGAAGGAATTTGGCGTTGGCGCATGGGCGCATTTCAGCAATTCGAAAGACATGATTATTTCAATGGTTTTGTAACCAAGGTGGTGCAATACATGGCCAGCAAAGAAGATCGAAGTTTGTTTCGTGTCAATGGCAAGAATGATTTTATAGAAAATGAATCAATCATGTTTGATGCAGAAGTTTACAATGCGAGTTATGAACCCATTACCAACCGCGAAATCAAAATGACCATTCGCAACGAAGAAGGACAAAATTTCGATTACACATTTTCACCAAATGAGACACGTTATCGTCTCAATGTTGGCCAGCTTCCTGTTGGCAACTACAGCTACACAGCAGCAGTGATGACAGATGCCGGAACGCAAACCGAAAAGGGTGAATTCAGCGTTAGCGCCCTGCAATATGAATTGGTGAATACCATTGCTGATCATCGTTTACTCTACCAGTTTGCTCATGACAACAACGGTGAAATGGTGTATCCGCAAAACATGAATTCCCTGGTTGATATGATTAAAAACAAAAAGGAAATAGTTTCTGTTTCTTATGAGAACAAGCAACTGAAAGACTTGATCAATTACAAGTGGATACTTGCACTATTAACTGCGTTGCTGGGTACAGAGTGGTTGCTAAGGAAAAGAGCGGGAACCTATTAGGAGCTTATTGATTTGTAGATTGTATTCAACAAATCTCCAAATCAATAGGTCAATAAATCAATAAGTGAAACAGTGAAATCACACTTGAGAATAGGGGGAGTTCCCGAACACTTCAACTTGCCATGGCAACTGGCAGCCGAGCATGATATTTTTTCTACTGAAGGCATTGACCTTTCATGGACGATGTATGCTGGAGGTACAGGTGCAATGACCAAGGCACTCAACAATGGTGAGTTGGATGTAGCTATTCTCTTGACTGAAGGTTATATGTCTGCTGCGCATCAGGGTTTGCAAGCAAAAATTGCGAAAGTCTATATCGAAACTCCATTGGTGTGGGGCATTTACAGCGGTGCCAACTCTAAGATAAAAAGTGTGGATGATGTGAAGAAAGGTAGGCACGCGATCTCGCGATTTGGTTCGGGTTCACATTTGATGGCAATGATCCGGGCAAGTCAGAAAAAGCAAATGCTTGGTGAAAAAGATTTTTTAGTAGTGAACAGTTTGCATGGCGCAGTTGAGTCATTGGTGAAGAATGAGACACAACTTTTTTTCTGGGAAAAATTCATGACACGCCCTCATGTGAAGAGTGGAGAACTGAATTTGGTAGGAGAGTTCAGCGCACCCTGGAGCAGCTTCCTCATCATAGCAAGCGAAACGGTGATGAATACAAAGCAAGAAGTCTTGCAGCGTTTGTTGCAAGTGATGAATGCAGAACTCATCGCCTTCAAGCAAGACAATTCGAGTGTAGTGCACATCCGCAAAAAATTTGATATGAGCATGACCGAGGCACGCGCCTGGCTTAAGAATACACAATGGAATTATGACTACCAAATAGCAACACAAAGCCTCATAAACTCGCAAGATGCTCTGGCAAGTATTGGTATATGTAATGATAAAATGAAGGTAGAAAGCCTCTGCGCTCCATGGTTAAAATTGATTGGATAACATGAATGACAAATTGAAAAAACTGTGGAGCAAGCGCTGGCTTAGAAGGCTCACATACCTCTTTGCATTTGTTCTGCTACTTTTTATTTTCAGAACACCATTGCTTCGTGGACTTGGCAACTGGCTTGTTGCAAAGGACGAATTGATGAAAACAGAAGCATGTTTCATACTTGGCGGCAACAGTTATGAGCGAGGCATGGAGGCTGTGAAAATTTATTGGCAGTTCAGCGACCAGCAGTTTGTATGCACAGGTGGCAACTATCCATTGCAGATACGCGCACTATTGGACTCACTGATGAGTGAGGCCGAACTTTCAAGACATCTGATGATGAGCAAAGGAGTACCACTTGCACAAATCAACATCATGGAAGGCTCGCGCAGCACTATGGATGAAAGCCAAGAGATTCTGAACTATTGCAAACAAAAAAATCTTAAAGACATCACGGTGGTGAGCAGTTCATTTCACCTGCGCAGAGTGCGCTGGGTTTTTGAAGAAAAATTTGCAGATGCCAGCATCAAAGTTCATTTCCATGGTTCCAATCCGGAGGACTACAATAGCAGCAACTGGTGGCACAATGAGGAGGGCCTCATCATGGCCAACAACGAATGTGTAAAATTGTTTTATTATTTGTTGAAATACTGAGTCGTATTCAAAACGCTACTTATCAACCATTTGCTTTAATGGTTGTTTGAAGTGGCTAAGATTCAATCACACTTTTCGAAGCATTGGGACTAATTTTGAATACCTGAATGATTTTGATTATTTCCAAAGAAGAAGATAGCAATGAGTGAAGACCATGATCACACCAAAGAATTGGTGACCAAATATGAACAGATGCTTGCAAACAGTAAATCTGTTTACTTCGATATAGATGAGCTGGAAGAGATAGTTGAATTTTACTGTGAAGCCAGCAAATTCCATAAAGCACTTCGAGTAATTGAATATGCATATACTCTGTTCCCGAACAACACATTCATGATGCTATGCGAAGGTCAGGTACTAAGTGCTCTGGGCCATCTCAACAAGGCTCTTTCAAAAATGAAAGAACTCGAAAAACATGAACCGGATAACGAAGAAATGCTGCTGACCATGAGTGGCATCTACAGCCAGTTGCGCGACCATCAACAAAGTATTGAGCTTTTGAAACGCGTATTAGCCGGAGGGAACAGCGAATTTGAAACTGAAATTTATCTGGATATTGCACTGGAATACGAGAACATTGATAGGCCTGACAAAGCCATAGAAATATTGCATGAAGCGCTGGAGCGCAACCCTGAAAACGAAACATTCATTCATGAATTGGCATATTGTTATGACGTGAGTGAACGCACCTCAGAAAGTCTGGAGTACTATGAAAAATTTATTGAAAAACACCCGTTCAGTTTCTCTGCCTGGTACTTCAAAGCCAATGCACAGCAGCAACTCGACCAACTCGAAGCAGCCATAGACAGCTACGACTATTGTATAGCCATTCAGCAAGACTTCACATTGGCTTATTACAACAAAGCTCATACACTATGCAAACTTGGACGTTATCAGCAAGCTATACACACCTTCGAAGAAACTTATACCTATGAACCGCCAAAAGCACCAGTGTATTGCCACATTGGAGAATGCTTTGAAAAATTGAACGAGTTAGACAAGGCAATTTTCTATTATAGGAAAAGCATAAGTGTGGACGATCAATTTGCGGATGCATTTCTTGGTATAGGTCTGGTGTACGACATGCAGGGCAAAACCGAGGAAGGCATACAATACATAGAACGTGCAGTTGAGCTTGAGGGAGAAAATCCGGATTACCAATTGTTCCTTGCGGAATTGCTAAAAAAAGCTGAGCGCTGGGATGAAGCTCAATCCATTACAGAATCACTGACACTTCGCTTTCCTGACAATGAAGATGTCTGGTTAGATCACTCTGATATTTTCTTCGAAAAAGGAGAACTAAAAAAAGCACTTCATGTACTGAATGAAGGTTGGAAAAAATGCCCACAGAGTTCTGAACTTGGCTACCGCAAAGTGGCATATCTGATGGAGGCCGGTGATGACAAGGAAGCTGAAGAATTACTGTTTCGCGTTTTCCTGCACAATGCTGACGGGCTGGGCGAACTCGAAGAGTATTATCCTGAAATAAGCAGGCTCGCACTTTACACTGAACTATTGAAACAGCGTGAGCTGTTGTTGAACGAACAGAAGAAAAGTTTCCGCAACTGATATCTTATCATTGCTTCGGCTCTTCCCAAGAAAGTCAATGATACTTTTTTTGTATGAATAGCTGCAATGCATTGAATAAATGATTGCGCCTTTACCGATTCGCAACAACAAATAAAGCATCCTCATAGCCTCACCAAAAAAGTTCACAGACGTTTCATTATTTCTTGCATAAAAATGAATTTCAAACTAAACCACACTCCACAACGCACCACGAAAAATCGCGAACACGGCCTCACCATGGTAATGGATAAAGGCCTGAGCCTGCGCCAGGCAGAAGATTTGATAGAAAGTGCTGGCGAACAGGTGGATCTTGTAAAGCTCGGTTTTGGCACCTCAGCATTTGCCTCCAATGTGAAGCAAAAAGTGAAACTGTATCAGCAAGCAAACATGAAAGTATATGTTGGCGGAACACTTTTCGAATCATTTTATGTACGTGGTCAGGTGGACGACTACAAGCGATACATAGACGGACTTGGTCTTGATACCTTAGAGGTTTCTGATGGCAGCATTTCCATCGCACACGAAGAGAAGTGTGAACTCATTTCAAGATTTGCGAAAAACTACCGTGTACTGTCAGAAGTGGGTAGTAAGGAAGAAGGCATACTTATATCACCGGCCAAATGGGTGAACATGATGAAAACCGAATTGCTGGCCGGCAGTTGGAAAGTGATAGCAGAAGCACGAGAAAGTGGCACAGTGGGAATCTATCGTCCCAGTGGTCAGGCACACACCATGCTCATCAACCGCATCATCAAAAGCGTAAAACCTGAAGACATACTTTGGGAAGCGCCTAAGAAGCCACAACAGGTTTACTTCATCAAGCAATTTGGTGCTAACGTAAATCTTGGCAACATAGCCGAAAATGAAGTGATTCCATTGGAGTGCCTGCGGGTTGGTTTACGTGGCGACACCTTTTTCGATTTTCTGCCTGAGGAAATAGTAAGTAAGTACAAAAACTGATTATAAAAAAATTTTCAACCTTGTTCAATGAAAACAGAGATTGAAATGAAAATGATTTCACCCAAAGAATTGCGCGAATGGATGAGCGCAGAAAAAAAATTCCAATTGATAGATGTGCGCGAGGAGCACGAAGTAGCTGAAGTAACCATAGGTGGTGTGCATATACCTATGGATCAAGTGATAGTTCGCATGAATGAAATTGAAAATACGATGCCAGTTGTCATACACTGCAAAAGCGGCAGGCGCAGCAGCGCAGTGGTACAAACGCTTGAAAGAAAGTTTGGCCTATCAAATCTTTACTCTCTTGAAGGCGGCATTGCTGCATACATAGAGGCTCAATAATTTTTTTCATTCCGATATAAATCTCAACTTGAATCCTTTTCGTAACTGCCCGTTATGAAAAGAATTTTACTCTATTCTTTAAGTGCCGTCTTCATCGCAATTGTTGCCTATGCCAATCTCAGACATGTAAATCCCTCAGTCAGCTTAGAACCTGTGGATGTATGCACACTGGCAGTGACCAATATGGAAACAACCGAGCCGGAGATACTGCGCGCCTGGCTAAGGCAAAATAAAAATGTAAGCGCAGTCAGCATCAATGCTGACGCATCACTGGTGGGTATCACATACCACTACAACAAACTCGCAGAGACGGAACTTATAGAACTCGCAAGCATGAATGGTGCACTGAAAGTTTCTAAAAAAACACTGCCTAAATCTGAAAAGGCAGCTTGCCCCATACACGGTGCAATGACCTTATGGGAACGCACGCTTAATTTTTTGCGATGGTAGCCTCCATGACAGCCATCTGATTTTTTCAATTCTTAATTACCTCAATCAAACACAACACAATGAAAAGTAAAATGATTCTGATGTGCGCAGTGTTCAGCGTACTATCCTTTTCCTCTTGCAACCCTGATGAAGAAGAGACAACGGACACTCCAGCCACCACGCCAACACTCTATACAAGACTTGGAGGAGTGGATGCGATAACTGCTGTAGTGGATCAGTTCCTTGCCAATGTGGTGGCAGATGATGTTATCAATGATCAGTTTTCAGCCACGGTGGCTGACCCGTATCGTACACAATTGCTTCGCTTCAATCTGATAGATCAGATATGCGCTGCAAGTGGCGGCCCGTGCCAGTACAAAGGCCTCACCATGATGGAAGCGCACGATGGCATGAACATTACGGATGATGAATTCAACGCGTTGGTTGGTGACCTCGTGGCGGCTCTCAACACGTTTAGTGTTCCCTCAGCTGAACAAACTGAGCTGCTTACAATACTCGGCTCATTGCAGCCCGAAATAGTAGGCCAATAAGAACTTAAGTTTTATCCTCCAACCATCCAACCATGGAGCAAGCGCCTCCTGTGCAACATTTGCGCAGGGGTTTTGCTTTTTTTGTAAGTAGTACGCAAAAAAAATCACTTCAGCTTCTGATTCTGTTTGTGCCTTGTGGCATCGCGCAATGTTTTTTTCAGCATGTTTGCATGGAAGGCCTGTTCCAGATTTACTCCGGTCTGGTTGGCAAGGCAAATCAGCACGAACAATACATCGGCCAGCTCATCATCCAGATTTAGCAATTTGTCACTTTCCTTTTGACTCTGCTCTCCATACCTGCGCGCAATGATGCGAGCCACCTCACCAACTTCTTCAGTCAACATAGCCATGTTGGTGAGTTCATTGAAGTAGCGCAAACCTGTGGTTTTTATCCAGCCATCTACTTGCGTTTGTGCTTGACTGATTGTTATCGGTTCATTCTCCATACTCATAAATGTTGAAAGCGAAATACGATGAACAGCCTGAATAAACAAAACAGTGTTGGTGAATTCTGTAATAGGCGAAGTGTCAGCGAAGGCACATGAATTGTTTTGTGATGACAAAGTAACCTCAGCCTGAGCTTGGTGCACCCCGCACCGTTTCTAATCATGAAACCCAGCCCCAGCAAGGTTTGAAACCTTAATCACATCAACAAGATGAGAAGAATTCTAACTTCCTTTTTAGCTGTTTCCTTTTCAGCAATCACATCCATAGTTAATGCACAAAGCTTCACCAATCAGGGAGTGGCAGCCGGAGTAAATCTGGGTGGCAACAAAGACGGTGGTATTTGCTGGGCAGATTTCAACAATGACGGTTTGCCGGACATGGTGGTGAACACTGACGATAACACCAACAAATCACGCCTTTACTTCAACGATGGCGATGGCACCTTCACAGATGTAACAGCTACCAATGCAAACGACTTAGACAGTCAGAAGAAAAATCGCTCAGCTGTAGCTGGTGACTTCAACAAAGATGGCTTTATGGATTTTGCAGTCAACCATTTCAACTTGCTTGAAGTTTGGTTGAATCAGGGATCCACTTCCACCCCGCCTTACAGCTTTGGCACCGTTGCTCAGGCACCCAGTCAATCCATCTCTTCACTTACCGGTGGCTTCAATTCTGAAGGACTGCTCACAGTAGATTATGACAATGATGGTGATTTGGATTTCATACTTGACAATCACACATTTGGTATTGACATTCTTACAAACAATGGGAGCGGATCATTTACGCAGGTAGATAACACCCTCACTGGTTTGCCCACAGGTGGCACTGGTGGCGACTATGCCGCAGCAGGCGACTTTAACAACGATGGCTATGTTGATATGTGCGTAAGGCGCGACAATCTTGCAGACATCTATTTGAATGTTGGCAATGGCACTTTCAGCACAAATGCATTCGACCAGTCATCGAGCAACAGCAACAAAGGCGCAGTATGCTGGGCCGATTTTGACAGCGATGGTGATCTCGATTTGTTCTGGACCGACAACGGCACCAATCAGATATGGCGCAATGATTCAGGAACTTTTACAGCCACTGGCCAGCCAGCTACCTCAGCAGCCATCAACCTGGCAGGAGCCAGCATAGATGCCTGCACAGCAGGCGATGTGGACAATGATGGTGATATTGATCTATTTCTTGCCAACATCCATACAGAGAGTTATCTCTTCATCAACAACAATCCCTCAACACTTTCATTCACAAGACCATCATCACCTGTCAACTTCGGTATCAACCCCGGTGGCGATGCCGATGGCGCTTCCATGGTTGACTATGACAACGATGGTGACTTGGACATATATATAAGTATGTCCACCGCAGCCAATCAACTCTGGCAAAATGGATTGAACAACAGCAATTACTTGCGGGTGCATGCAAAGTGGGACTTGGGTGGAGGCAACACAGCGCTTGCAAATGGAGCCACTGCTGTGCTTGTAGATTGTTCAGGCAATGCCATTTCACCTTTAATGACTCTTGCTGCTGGAGAAGGATTCGGAGCATTTGGCAATCCAGCTATTCACTTTGGAGTAGCTGATCCCAATGAGCAGGTTTATGTGCGCGTGTATTTTCCATATGTAGCCGGTGAAAGAAAAATTGTAACTCTGGCAGTGATACCTGCTGATGACAGCAATGAAGTTACCATTCTGAATACTGATGATTCTGATGCACTGGACTGCCCAACTGCCGAACCTAATGCCGTGGACGATGTGTTCACCATGGTGCAGGGTGCCGTGTTGAATGCCGATGCAAGCACCAATGACAGCGATGCTGAAAATGATCCTATTATTTTTAGTAATACCTCAAACCCTTCATCGGGTGTACTCACATTCAATCCGGATGGAACCTTCATCTATACGCCAGGTGTCAATTTCACCGGAGTGGATAGTTTTGAATATGAAGCCTGTGATGATGACGGCTGCGACACCGCAATGGTCACCATCAATGTGCAGGTTTCATGCGGATCACTTTACAACATTACAGCCACCACTTCGCTCAACAGCATTTGCACTAATGAAGGCGAGCAGGCTCAACTCAATATCGAATCAGATTTTCCATTGTTCAACATACAGTGGACACCCGCTGACGGACTGAGTGATGTAAGCATTGCTAATCCATTGGCCACACCCGCAACCACAACGACCTATACTGTAAACGCCAACGTTACCGGCAACAACCTTGTGGTGAATCCCGGATTTGAAGATGGCAACACCGGATTCAGCAGCAGCTATGGATATGTAGCGCCCACTGATAACTCCATGTTTCCTGAATCCATCTACACAGTGGATGATGATCTGTTCAATCTGCATGATGGGATAGATACTGATTGCAACGACCTGACACCCGGTGAAGGCGGCAGCGGAATGATGATGGTAGTAAATGGATCAGGCACACCTAATACTGTAGTATGGACAGAAAGCATCAGCGTTGTGCCCAATACTCAATACGCCTTTTCGGCATGGCTTGCCAGTTGGTATCCACAGTCACCGGCAGATTTGCAGTTCAAAGTGAATGGCGATTTTCTCAATGCTCTCAATGCCACCTCTACCGCCTGCGAATGGAATCAATTCTACTCCTTGTGGAACTCAGGCAGCAACAACACAGCAACTATTTCCATCATCAATCAAAACACAGACCTTGGTGGTAATGACTTCCTGCTTGATGAAATCAGCTTTGCCGCATACTGCGAAAAGTCAAGTTCAGTCACACTAAATGTGCAGTGCTTCTTAAGCCTGACCAATGATGAGTATTTAGTAAATGAAGAAGATGAACTCAACGAAGATGTTTCGCTGAATGATTATGATCCTGATGGTAACGGACTAGAATACACAATAGAAACAAATGTGACCAATGGCACACTCCTTCTCAATGCTGATGGCTCATGCACCTACACACCCAATTTAGACTTCTTCGGTACAGATGTATTTACCTACACTGCATGCGATGATGCCGACAACTGCGCCACTGCTGAAGTCACCATACAGGTTCTGCCTGTGAACGACATACCAGTTGCTCAAGATGACAACGCAACAGTAGCCAACAACGATGTGCTGAATAGCTCCGTAGCCGGCAATGATACTGATGTAGACGGTGACGACCTCATCTGGTCCATTGTAACCGGACCAACAGATGGTGTGATCACATTAAACGCTGATGGAAGTTACAGCTACGATCCTGATGACACTTTTGTGGGTATAGAAGTAATTACATACATGGTTTGCGATATCGAGAGCACCTGCGATATAGCAACACTCACCATAGTGGTAACACCTGCTGACGATGACTTAGACGATGACGGCATAACCAATGACGATGAAATATTGGGAGGAAGTGATCCCAACGATCCGTGCGACCCAAATCCGCTCGCTTTGAGCACTAACGACTGCGACAACGATGGCTTGGACATAGATGAAGAAACCACAGCAGGCACTGACACTGACAATCCGGATACCGATGGCGACCAGATAAATGACGGTGATGAAGTGAATGGCGGCAGCGACCCTCTCGACCCCTGCGATCCAAACCCTGCAGCCGTTGCAACAAGCGATTGTGACAATGATGGACTCTCTGCTGAGGAAGAAGACCTTGCCGGTACTGATGCTGGTGACAGCGACACCGATGATGATGGAATAAATGATGGTGACGAAGTGAATGGTGGAAGCGATCCACTTGACCCTTGCGACCCAAACATTAATGCACTTGCAACCAACGATTGCGACAACGATGGTTTGGATAATGATGGAGAAACACTGGCAGGAACTGATAACAACAACCCCGACACAG
>JBJXFP010000014.1:0-5623 GCA_046155615.1 Flavobacteriales bacterium
TACCAATACCGAGGCTCACAGTTTGAGATAATGGAAAACAATATCTACGGTTACATAACAGCTCACCCGTGGGTGGACGATATAGCTAAGCCATACACGGTAGGTATTTGTGGCAGCCGCACCAAAACTACCGATGATGAGATTTATAAAAACTACCTGCATAACCTGAACTTTGGCAACCTTGCCAATGGAGACAACAACGAAGACATTGCCAACAATGGCCTGCGCTATGTGTGCAATGAAAACGATGGCAACCACTATGACTTTGCAGTCACCGATAATTTCATGCAGGCTTATGCCGCTGATGTGGCGGAGATGCAAGCAGATTTGGGAACTGATCCGGGAGAAACTGCTGAACAAGCCGCTGGCAATAAATTCTTCGATGTTGTTCCCGATCCACTCAACATCATGGAAGGACAGAATTTTTGGAATATGGGGCTTAATTGGGATATGGAATACAAAGCATTTGATGACCCCAATGATTTGGAAATTCCAAACGATGTATTGAACTTGGATTTAGTGGTGTTCGGAACCTCAAACACTTGCGCTTCTGAAACCCACAAATTGGTTTTGGAAGATGGCAGTATTGACCAAGTGGCATTGGGCAACTGGACTGAACGAATGGATGAGAGTCGCACCAATTGGCAAAGCACTTTGTTTCTGTGGAAGTCGTTGATAGATGGCGGAAGCACGGAGGAGTTGCAAGAAGAAATAGACTTCGCCTGGACGGAAGACACATGGGAAATGCGTGATTTGTTATTGTCACATTCGCCTTATGTGAGTGCTGAGGTATTGACCGATGTGGCAGACAATACCACCTTGTTTCCACACGCTGTGGCTTTGGAAATATTTATGGCCAACCCAGATGTGCTCAGCGATGCCAAATTTATGCTGCATCTGGAAGAAAAAACAGACCCCATGCCGCAGTATATGATTGACTTGCTTTGGGCTGCCGCTTACCAAGTCACATTCCGTACGGTGCTGGAAGATGAACTTCGGCTGCACCGAAGCATATACATGGAGGCAGCGGGCAAAGTGATGCGCACCCACCTGAGTGATACTACTTATACCACCACCCAATGGATAGCCGATTTATCAACGCTGCGCACCACCAATGCCGAATTTCAATTGATAGAATATTATTTAGATGAAGGGGACGCTACAATGGCCGGCAACCGCTGGCACGATATGCCCACCAACTGCACCATGAGCCTGTACGAACTGCGTGACTGGGAACTATTTGAAAATTATCTTGACCTTCGCACCGATATGATTGCGGAAAACAAAGACTGGAATATGTTGAGCGGTCCGCAAGTGGAAGCGCTTGAATACATTGCTTATGAAAACTTCTATGGTTATGCTGGCAATCTTGCACAGCAAGTATTGAACGAATACTATGGCGGAGACTTCGATATAGAACCTGCGGTGAGTCTTGGCGATCCAAACTTGCGAAGTGAGAAAGTCAATACTTCAACAGAAATTTCACTGTTGAAACTTTATCCCAATCCCGCATCAGATTTTTGTATTGTTCAGCTTTCCCTTTCAATCATTGACGAAAATTATTCATTGAGGGTGACCGATGTCAATGGCAAGTTGATTTTGCAACAGAAGATTGTAGATACAAAACAGCAGATTGCCATTGATATGCAGACGATGTCTGCAGGAACCTATTTTATCACTGCATTGAATGGAGAAGAAGTTCTTCAAACTAAGGAATTGAATGTTATCAAATAGGCGCAGTATGATAGATAAGAGATGGTGTTTCACCATCTCTTATCTACTCATCACCATCACTATATATAGTCAGGGTGGTTTCAATTTAAGAATCCCCATAGAAGGGCCATCCAATATTCAGTCTGTCTATCCTGTTGGTGATAGCCTATTTATATGTGCTGGATTTTCGGCTGACTTGTCAGGCAATGGACACCTCGATTTTGAATTACTTCAATACGACTACAATGGTGATCAGCTTCTTCGCAAATCCTATGATCATCCGGAATGTTATGGAAACGCACAAGAAAATTGTGATTCTGAAGTTGAAGGATTTTACGTCCAATTTGAACAATCTATCTATGCGGGTCAATTTGCTCATCGGCTTTATTACTTCAATGATGCAATAGATACATTATTTACAAAAATCGTTCAATCCCCATACAAAGACAGCCTGTGGGATGATGCAGAATTTATGTATTCACAGTACGCAGTGCTTGCTAGCGACAGTTGTTTGTTTTACTCCTTTGGCGTGTGGAAACCTGAGACAACAGGCAATGATGTATGTATCAAAAAGTATTCGCCCAATGGCGAGGAGTTGTGGACTTATATTTATGAGAGTGATGCAGAAGTGGATGTTTGTTATGCACTGCTGCCCCAAGATGGAGGGGTGATTGCAGGGATATTTGAAGGGGCTTTGCCGACATTTGATAAACTGATCAAACTTGATTTTAACGGCAATGAGGAATGGGAAATATCAGGCTGGCCTATTGATAGCAAAGTGATTCATTGCATTATTGAAGACAATGAAGAGTTTGCGTTATGTGGCAGTTATTTTGCCGATAATGTGGGCGGCTATTATTCCTTGGCTCATGTATTTAAACTGGACACATTAGGTAATCTTTTATGGAACAAAGTTTATGGAGTCCAACAGAATGCCGGACCACTTGAGTTTACTAACATCGTCCAAACCTGCGACAGCAACTACGTAGCAGGCGGCACATGGCTAAGTGCCCCGGGCAGTGAAGAAATCATAGAAGGCCAAAACAACCCCGACTACGATGAGTTCGCACACATCGTAAAGTTTGAACGCAACTCGGGAGATATACTGTGGGAACGCAAGTATCGCTTCTTAGAAATCTATAGAGACCAACACACCTTAGTGGATATGAAAGCCACCCCCGATGGTGGCGTTATCTTCTGTGGCGAAGCCCGCGATGCTTACCACATATATGATCCACCCTACCAACAAGGCTGGCTTGTCAAGTTAGACGAATGCGGCTGTCTTGTGCCGGGATGCGATACACTGTGCCAATATGTATGCAATGTGCCCTCGGATACTACAGATACTACTTTCTTTCCTGTGTTCGCTTCGCATTTCATCATCGGGCCAAATCCTGCAAGTGATTTTATCAATATCTATTTTGGCCCATCCCTCCCTGCTGGTCAGCAGGGATTGGTTTTCGATATACATGATGTGCAGGGAAAACTTGTGTATTCATTTGTTCCCACTACAACAGAAACTACTTACATGATGAGCACAGAGATTTTGGCTGCGGGGATGTATGTGATAAGTTTGAGGAATGGGGATGACATTTTACAACAACAAAAAGTGATAGTAGATAAATGAACACATTCAAAACATTGCGTATTGTTTTGCTTCTTTGCCTGTCTTTCGCAATCAATACGGTCCAAGCAATGACTACGGCTCGCGACCTAAAAAAGTGCGCAGCACTTTTCCTCTTCTCCTCCGGAGAAGATGCCCAAAGGGCAGATGAGGCCAAAGACATGATAACAGAAAACAAAGACTGGAATATGTTGAGCGGTCCGCAAGTGGAAGCGCTGGAATACATTGCTTATGAAAACTTCTATGGCTATGCAGGCAATCTTGCTCAGCAGATACTCAATGAGTATTATGGTGGTGACTTCGATATAGAACCTGCGGTGAGTTTGGGCGATCCAAACTTGCGAAGTGCAAAACTGAATGCTTCAGAAAAGGTATCTGTGCTCAGCGTTTATCCAAATCCTACTTCAGAATATTGTATCGTGCAATTGCAGTTGCTGGAGTTTAATGGTAAATATTCTTTAAGCATAGTTGATGCACAAGGCAAAGTAGTGTATGACACCAATATCATCAATGCACAACAACAATTGGCTATTGATGTGAAGATGTGGTCTTCGGGTGCGTATTACATTTCATTGTTGAAGGATGGTTCTGTTGTTGAAACTAAAGAAATAAATGTTGTTCGATAATTTGAAACGATATCAAAAGAGACTGATAGCATCAGTCTCTTTTGTTTTTGCACTGCTTGTTTCAAATGGACAAGGTGGCTTCAATCTGCGTTTTATTGTTGATGATCGCACCCAACTGCAATCGGTGAATTGTAGTGTTGATAGCACATTTATTGTCGCTGGCTATACGGCAGATTCAGAAACAGGCGATCATTTAGATTTTGTAATGCTTGAATTTGATATGCAGGGAAACTTATTAAATGAAGCCACGATTGAAACTCCAGGTTGTTTCACCAATATATATGAAGAGGGAGACTCTTATGTTGGTGGTTTATATATTCAGCATGAACAGGCCATATATGAAAATGTCTATGCACATCGCTTATTTTGGTATAATAACGAATTGGACACTCTTTTCACCAAATTCGTTCAATCACCCTACAAAGACAGCCTGTGGGATGATGCAGAATTCATGTATTCACAATATGCAGTGCTAGCTCCTGACAGTTGTCTGTTTTACTCCTTTGGTGTGTGGAAACCTGAGACAACTGGCAATGATGTATGTATCAAAAAGTATTCACCCAATGGCCATGAGTTGTGGACTTATATATATGAGAGTGATGCTGAGGTAGATGTTTGCTACTCTATACTACCTCAACCTGGGGGGGGGGGGGGTTTGCCATTGCTCAAGGTATTTGGGAAGAAAACGATTACCAATACACACGCTTTACGAAAGTTGATGAATTCGGTAATGAAGAATGGGTGCTTGATTCAAGAGATGTGTTCAATGGTTCACACAAGTGTGAATCTCTTATTCAAGATGGAGATGCGCTTATCTCAGCAGGCACTTATCACAATTTAGTAGCACAGGCTTATGGTAAGGGCTGTATAGCCAAGTTTAATTTTGATGGCAGCCTATTATGGAAAACAGAAATGGGTGATTATACTGACTATGATCCACTTTGGCATCATCCGTCAAACATCGTCCAAACCTGCGACAGCAACTATGTGGCGGGTGGCACATGGCTAAGTGCCCCGGGCAGTGAAGAAATCATAGAAGGCCAAAACAACCCCGACTACGATGAGTTTGCACACATCGTAAAGTTTGAGCGCAACACAGGCGATATTGTGTGGGAACGCAAATACCGTTTCTTAGAAATCTATAGAGACCAACATACCTTGGTGGACATGAAAGCCACACCCGATGGTGGCGTTATTTTCTGTGGAGAAGCACGTGATGCTTACCACATATATGATCCGCCCTACCAACAAGGCTGGCTTGTCAAGTTAGACGAATGCGGCTGCCTTGTGCCCGGCTGCGATACACTGTGCCAATACGTGTGCAATGTGCCAACGGATACTACAGACAGTTCTTTCTTTCCGGTGTTCACTTCGCACTTCATCATCGGGCCTAATCCGGCAAGTGATTTTATCAATATCTATTATGGCCCATCCCCAACCCTTCCCCAAGGGAAGGGAGTAGCTTTCGATATTCATGATGTGCAGGGTAAACTTGTTTATTCATTTGTTCCCACTACCACAGAAACAACATACATGATGAGCACAGAGATATTGGCAGCGGGGATGTATGTGATAAGTTTGAGGAATGGGGATGAGGTGGTGGAGCAGAGGAAGGTGGTGGTGGGGGGGAAGTAGGCATTTGTGCCTGCTACTTTGTTGA
>JBJXFP010000016.1:0-31365 GCA_046155615.1 Flavobacteriales bacterium
GGTGTATTTGCGTTTTTGAATGAACCGGCCACTCACCACATTGTCAGATGTGCGGCAACCGGAAATGAAAATGATCACGAGCACAAGTAGGCAGGTAATTAGGCGCATAGGATTTTGGAATTAGGAAAAACAAATATCACTGATTTGGTGCTTCCACCCAATCCCCACCTTCCTTGATCAACTCTATCAACTCCTCCACCGCGCGGTCCTCGGGCACATTTTTCTTCACCACATGCTTCTCTTTATATAAGGTGATTTTTCCCGGACCTGTGCCCACGTAGCCATAGTCAGCATCGGCCATTTCGCCCGGGCCGTTTACGATGCAGCCCATGATGCCAATCTTCACTCCTTTCAAATGAGATGTGCGGGCACGAATTTTTGCAGTGGTTTCTTGCAAGTCGAAAAGCGTGCGGCCACAACTGGGACACGAGATGTATTCTGTTTTTGAAATGCGCGTGCGTGTTGCTTGCAGTATTCCAAATGCGGTTGCGTTGACACGTTGCATAGGAATGTTCGGGGCAGAAATCATGATGCCATCGCCCAGCCCATCAATGAACAACCCACCAATATCTGTTGCGCTGTTAAGCATGAAATGGTCTTCGTCCTTTTCGGCATAGCCACGCCATGTGATGACGGGGACATTGCAACCGGCATTCATCAGTTTGAAATAAGCCGCGCGCTGTTCGGCCATGCCGTGGGTGTTTTCGGTGGTGAGAAGCAGAACAATATCGCCTCGGCCTTTCAGAAATGAAATGAAATCATCATTCAATTCTTTTATGGATGCTTGAACAAATATGAGTTTTGGGATGGAACGCGGATTAAACGGATTGGACGGATTTGCACGGATTTGGTTTTGCAATTCTGACGAATAAAGAAGTGGATAACATCTTTCCTTTTCCACAACTTCTTTCCAAGTTTCAAAATCGAAAATGAGTCCGAGAGTGCCTGGGATTTCGAAGTCCACTTTGTTGCTTCCACAATAAACATAGTCGCAAGCCATGTCTGTCAGATTCCATTTGTCCAATGGAACTGAATAGTTGCACCCCACAGCAAAGAGGCTTGCTTGCGTTATTCTCCCCTCTCCCTTTGGAGAGGGGTTGGGGGTGAGGCGATGCGAATAGTCCATCACCACACGCGGAACATTTTTTCCGCCAATATTTTGAATGGCGTTGGAGTGTCTTCTGGAATGTTCAAATGGATTGACGGGAACGTTTACCTCTTCAATGGGTGTTGAAGCTTTTCTATTTGTGTAGCGCTCAGCAAGCATCCGCGCCACAGGAATTTCGGCCTCCGGTTCTTCGGTGAGCGATACGCGAATGGTGTCACCAAGTCCATCCTCCAGAAGTGTTCCTATGCCAACGGCACTTTTTATTCTTCCGTCTTCACCATCACCGGCTTCGGTCACTCCAAGGTGCAGAGGATAGTTCATTCCATCGCTCAACATGTGGTTTACAAGCAGGCGATATGCCTGCACCATCACCAGTGTGTTGGATGCCTTCATAGAAATAACGATGTCATGAAAATCATGGTCGCGACAAATGCGAATGAACTCCATGGCGCTCTCCACCATGCCCAGCGGAGTGTCGCCATAGCGCGAAAGAATGCGGTCGCTCAGCGAACCATGGTTGGTACCAATGCGCATGGCGGTGCCGTTTTTCTTACACAATAAAACGAGCGGGGTAAAGCGTTCGCGAATTCTATTCAACTCCGCGTTGTATGATTCATCGGTGTATTCTATCTCTTCAAACTTCTTCTTGTCAGCGTAGTTACCCGGGTTCACACGCACCTTCTCCACAATGCCCGCAGCCACCTCTGCCGCATTGGGCGTGAAATGGATATCTGCGACAATGGGAGTATCAAATCCTTTCTCGCGCAGTGCATTTTTTATCGGCAGCAAATTTTCCGCTTCGTTTTTACTTGGCGCAGTGATGCGCACCAACTCACAACCCGCTTCAATCATGCGAATACTTTGCGCAACGGTGGCTTCAGTATTCATGGTGTCAGTGGTGGTCATGCTTTGCAGGCGAATAGGATTGTCGCCACCAAATAGCACGCTACCAATTTTCACCTCACGCGTTTTGAAGCGTGAGTATTCAAATAAGCTGTTGGAGTATTTATTGTCAGAACTCATCGCTTTCTTCTGTATCTCTTACCGGGATGACGTTTGGCATGAATAAAATTATGGACAACCACAGTTGAGTCGATAACTTCAAAAATGACGAGGTATGGAAAGCTTTCCAGTTGGTGTTGGCGAAATGTCTCGTTCCAGATTTGATGCTTGAGTGGATTTGAAATAATGGAATCGAGAGCATATTCCCATTCAGTTATCAATTCCACACCCAACAAATCCATCCTTTGTTCATACCATTGAGCGGCTTCGATCAATCGCTCTTGAGCTACCTCTGAGATATCCAATGCGTAGTCTCGCATTATTTACCAAGACTCTTGAGAGCATTAGTTCTTACTTCTTCTCTGCTTAATGTTTTGAGTTTACCAGCATGGAAGAGCTCACTTTGTTTACGCATCATGGCCAATTCTTTTTCAGTCATTTCGTCTTCCATACGAAAGTTGAATGGCAGTCTTGTTTCAACTAATTTGTATATGGCCCGAAGCACTTCGCGATCTTCAATGGACTCTATAGCTTCGCTAATTCTTTTTCTGATGGTGACGTTGGTCATTTTCATTATTTTGATGGACTCAAATGTATTGAGGTCTTTTGCACTTACGTCACATGCGATTTCAGTTGCTCATACCGCTTTATCCATCGCCAGCAAATCCAAAGCGGTATGATACCGAAGAAGCCAAAGCTGCAATCAATCAATGTCCAGAAGAGTGGAATGCCACGGATGGGGCCACAGATGAAAGCCAGTGGAAAAATGGCAACGCAACACATCATGGCCCATTCAATCACCCAAATGTTTTTCACGGGATTGCGCCACGGGCCAATGAAGGCAAGACCAATGACTATGTGCGCAAACGCGAGCCAATCAAATCCGTAAGCGATGTATGGATAACGTGCGTTGGTGTCTTTGATGCCTTCATAAATCATGGCGAGAAAATTTTGAATGCGCTCAGTAAACCAATGCTTGTGCTCCATTCCCCAGCCAAGCAATGTTTCAACAGGAAATGCCGTGATGCCTGAAATGACTAAGCAGATAACAAAAGCAATGATTAGAGTGCGGATGCGGAAGAGGAGTTTCTTCGAGGCTTTTATCTGCTCAATTGATTCTTTCATTCAGGGGAATTGTTTTCTTTCATGCTACACAGCGGATAACATACCTGAACAGACAAGTTGAGTGTGAATGGCCTCAGGTGGCCGCCTGTTTCACTGTAAGTAACATAACCAAATTGATCCGACCTCTCTTTCATGCTGTAACGCGATATTGAAAATGGTGTATATGAAACAATAAAGTATCTGCATGGCATATAACTGATAGCGCCAGCCACTTCAACTTCCCAGTACTTACCATTTTGACTACCGGTTGATGGCTCGTCAAGGTTGGGAAAGGAGAGATCTGCCTTCTTGTATTCGGCCTCTACATCTATGTACAATTTCCTTTTATAGATGTCAAAGTACCAAGCCGAATTGAATCCAATGAACTTGCCCTCATAACTAATGCCGCTGCCGGTATGTTCATAAACCTGCTCATGAGAATACAGGCCATACGACACGCCCAACTTTAGCTTTTTGAAAAGCCATCCGTTAAGCCCGATTCGAGATTCTTCTCTTCTCTCAGTGTACTTTGACCCAAAGAAACTCTCGCCTTTATAATTCACACGATAAGCCGCTGCTTCAACAGAAACCAAACCGCTGCCGATTTGTGCTGATGGTTGGAGCGTAATTAATACTGCTATGAGTGTTGTGGTAAGTTTCTTCATGGCTATTTCAAATCAAACAATTTGGTCAACTCCACAAACTCCTTCCAAGACAACTGCTCGGGACGCTTGTCAAAAAACTTCGAACTCATATCCACTTCACCATTCGAAAGCGATTTCAATGAGTTGCGCAATGTTTTTCTTCTTTGATTGAAGGCCGTTTTCACAACCGTCTTGAAAATTTTCTCATCACAGTCAAGCACAAGATTTTCCTTTCTTTTCATTCTGATGACACCGCTTTTCACTTTGGGTGGTGGTGTGAATTCATGTGCTTCAACAGTGAACAAATATTCGGTATCATAAAAGGCCTGAAGCAAAACTGAAAGAATTCCAGACTCTCTGGAGCCTTCGCTGCTGGCTATGCGCAACGCTACTTCCTTTTGAAACATACCTACCAGTTCAGGCACATACTCTTTGTAATCAAGCGCTTTGAAAAGTATCTGCGAGGAGATATTGTAGGGAAAATTTCCAATCACCGCGAATTCCTCATTGAAGATTTCATTCAATTTCAAAAGCAGAAAATCCTTCTCTATGATGCGATCTTGCAGTGCGGTGAAATGCTTCTTCAAGTAGGCTACACTTTCGTTGTCTATCTCCACAACACTGGTTTCAAATTCATTTTTGGTCAACAAGAACTTAGTGAGAGCGCCCATTCCCGGTCCTATTTCCAATACATGTTTGTAAGACTTGTGCAGTGTCAGGCTATTCGCTATCCGCTGACATATCTCAGCATTGTTGAGGAAGTGTTGACCAAGAGATTTTTTCGCGCGGACTTGCATAGTTCATTGAATAGCCCGCAAGGTAAAGCCCTCATCAGTGAAGTGCTTCAGACTTCTTTCTACAGCAAACATCATATTGGAAGAAGCCTTCACGCTGTCGTGGAAAACTACAATGCTTCCATTCTGAACATTTTCAATCACGTTGCGCAAACACTTCTCTTTTGAAATGCGCTGATCGAAATCACCACTGATTACATCCCACATCACAAGTTGAAATTTCCTTTTCAGCAAAGAAGCCTGAGACAAAGTGATGTGACCATAAGGCGGACGAAAAAGCGAAGACTGAATTTTTTCATTGCCTCTCAACGCGTCTTTCAGATAGCTGAAAGTGCAAGTCTTCCAACCGTCCTGATGCGAGTAGGAATGATTGCCTGTGGCGTGGCCCTCATCCCTTATTTTTTGAAAAAGTTTAGTATGCTGTTCCGCGTTTTTTCCGATGCAGAAAAAAGTTGCTTTCGCATTGTACATATTCAGCAACTCAAGCACTTGTTCTGTCACTCTAGGTGTAGGCCCATCATCGAAGGTGAGGTAAACTTCCCTTTTGTCGCGCGAATAATTCCAGAGAAAATCTCTGCCAAGGGGTTTGATGATGGAGGGGGTTTTGACGAAGTACATGGCAGAAGTTGGCAGTTTGCAAACTAACAATTTGCAAACTGCAAATTTTAGGTATCAATCCAACCGATGCGCCACAACACATGTTTTCTTAAACTTCGAAACACCGCCTTTCAAGTTGAACACCTCGAAGTACACTACATAAATACCGATGGAAGCTTTTTGTCTTTCGTCATTGAATCCATCCCACGAGATACTACCACTCATACCAAGCAAATCATTTTGCATCAGTTTTCTAACCGATCTTCCTTCGCTGTCATAAATAGTGATGTTGCCTGTATAGCCGGGCTCATCCAGATTGTATGCAAATGTCACTACATCCTGATAGCCATCGTTGTCAGGAGAAAAAATTTCGTTCACTACTTCAAAGCTTTGTTCGGTTGCGAAGTTGTTGTTCGATTGAGAGTTCTGATATCCGGGTGTAGCGAAGCCAACATATTCTGATGCACTATGCCAATTGGTTGCATCATTACTGGGTCTGCTGAAGGCAATGCGTTCAAGTGAAACGCCATCAGTTGAGTTGAGAAGCGCGTAATGAAAATCGTCATTGTAATAGACAGAGTCACTCACAGCAGCAAATACAGGCATCAACAAAAACACCCTGTCATCTGCTGAAAAATCGGGCAAGTCTTCCACAACAATAATTTGGTCTGATTGTGTTCCGGGATAAAAAGTTGAAAGTGGATTGAGCGCCTCAGTCAACACAAGATATTCATTTGGATATAGAATAAACTGAATTTCGGTGATGGTTTTTCCTTCATTCATTTCATTGTTGGTGGCATCGGCAATGCTCCAGTTGGCAAGTGAAATATTGTGCAGAGAATTATTGTATATTTCAATAAAGTCTTTTCCGCCTTCATAAGGATTGGAGAGAATTTCATTGATGATGATATCGCCCACTTGTGGTGTTTCAGGCAATGCAAAACGGCCCTGCATCAGTCCCGCGTCATTGCCCCAGCAATCAGAAAGACTGAGTAAATCAAAGGTGTAAATCACCCCAGGCTCCATTTCACCATAGTAGAGCACCACAGACGTTCCCTGACTGTTGGTGAACTGCGCGTTGAATCCACTTTGCGTCTCCCCATTCACCGTCCAGCTCAAGCCTGCAAGTGAGGCCTCATCCAGCGGCTCGTTAAAAACAAGCGTTATACTCTCTTGCGGCTCGCTCAACACATAAAGTAATTGTGGAGCCGCAGTGTCTGGCGTTTCATCATGCACAGAATTTTGTGCTGCAGGTGTCCCGCCTTGTGTTGCCACGCTTGCTCTCCAGTTGTCACCATTGCTGCATGGATCGTTTGGATTTATCAACTCCAGTGTCCAGCCGCCATCTATCTTGTCTGCATCACGATACCAAGTGATGTCGTACGTTACTTCATCAAGTGTATTGTCGCTTGCATCTTTCAACTCCAGCAGCAATCCGCTATTTGTAAGTCCGGGAAAACTTGAGAGGAATAGTTTGTTTACCGTCCAGAACATAAAAGCGGCCTCGTCCGCATCATCGGCCAGCAGCACATACTCGCCTGGCATCAATATGAATTGTTGTTCAATTACGCCACTGTTTAATTGCATACCAAACAAGTCAAGCACCTTGTTACTCTTGTTGTACACCTCAACAAACTCTGCAAATGGTATTGCAGAGGTTTCAGAAGGGTCGGCATAGATCTCGTTGATGATGATGTCACCCACTTCAGGAGCGAAGCCTGCCCAAAATGTGAGTTCAACGTTTGTGATCACATTACCACTGCAATCAGCCAAGCCTGCAATGGTTGTTGCCCAGACACCGGGAGGATTCAGCGGTGATTGTGTTGTATAAAGCACTTCCGTCAGCGAAGCATTCCATGTTGCACCGGTTGTGCTGTTGAAAGGCTGCAAATCGAGAAAAGGATCGAACCCGGCAGTATCTATTGGTTCGGAAAAGTGGATGAAAATGTGATTGATGTCGGTAATACCATGCGCTACCACAGTTGGTGCAGCGTTGTCTGGCGCATCGTTGTATATAGAGTTTTGCGCAGCAGGCGTTCCTCCACTTGCATTTGCACTTTCAGCCCAGTTGCCAGAATTGTTGGCACATGGATAGAACGGATTGATTTGTTCTAAACTCCATCCACCATCTGCTTTTTCACTTGTTGAATACCAGTCAACATTGTACACAAGCACATCGATCACATTGCCATTGTTGTCAAGCAGTGTAAGGCTGTCTGTAGTATTTGTCAATGCCGATGGCGAGGTAATGCCAATGGCATTGATGAATTGCGAAGCAAGATTTGCATCGCACAACACCACATATTCTCCCGGCTCCAACACCACTGAAGGTAGAGTCTTCGCGGTTGTTGTGTTCACGAATTGCCAGCCATTCAAATCAAAGACCTCATTGCTGGCATTGAATATTTCTACATACTCTGCATCGGGCAGTCCAACTAACGGAGTAGGATCTGCAAGCACTTCATTGAACACCACACTGCGATACTCGGGTGCTGCGGCCACAAACCAAATGAATTCTGCTTCCGCAGTTGTCAACGCATTGCCCGCTTCATCTTCTATGGCCTGCGCTTCCAGTGTTTGTGTCACATTTTCCGCGAAAGAAGAAGCGAATGTGAGATGCACTAAAGCATAGTTGTCCGCATCTCTTATGGCAGATGACGGTGATGCAAAACCAAGCACTTCGTAGTTGTTTTCATCTTCACAACTTGCAATGCTCACCGCTTCATCAAACAACACATCGAGTGTGGTGGCACCTGTAGCAGTTGCAGAGAGAAGTTGCGGTGGCGCGGTGTCCACTATGATGTTGCCGAAGTAAACATCATCTATGAAAAAAGCATCACCGTTGCTTGCGGTATATGTACAAATCCAACTGATGGCTGCCGAGGTGTTGTAAGAATTGTCTGTAAATGTGGCTTCGCTTACGTAGTTGGTTCCGCCTGCGGCATCAATCAAAATATTCCAGTTTCCCGCATCGTCACGTGTAATTTTTATTCCTGCCTCGTTGTTCGATGACGAATTAAAAATGGTGGTACACGCAGCAATTTCCGCAGTAGTCACGCCATCGTCTTTGTAAATACGAATTACATCGCTCGTTCCCGCTTCGCCCAATTTCAAAAAGTAACCTGTCACACCAGCGCTACCGCTGCCGGTGTAGTCAGTAGCCGTAGCGCTTGCCGAGAAGTACAACCGCGACTGGTTATTGTCGCTGCCTGAAAAACCCTGCCTGAAGTAGAAACTCCACTCACGATTGTCGAGTGAAGCCTCGGTGAAAGTTGTTCCTATTGCACTCTGGTCAGCTACGGTATTATTCAGTTGTAACTGTCCCTGTGCATTTACCATAAACACCGCATCATCTCCAATCCACGTGGGGTTGCTGGTGAAGTTGCCATCGCTGAAATCGTCCGTAATTATCTGTGAAAACACATCAACGCTGCTTGCTGAAGCAAGTAAAAAAGCAATGAGCCATTGAAACAAAAAGGGAAGAGGTTTCTTCATGTTTCAAACATAAGGATTTAGGCAAAGCCTACCTTTCACTTAAGTATTATCAAAAGAATATGCTTATCTCTTAACCACCCTCTCCTTCACTTTTTCTCCTCCGGCCGCCATCTCCATCATATAAACTCCTGCAGGCAAATGCGCAAGTGATAATTGCACCGTGTGTATTCCGGCAGAAAAATTCTTCGACATCACGGAAGTATTCAGTGAAACATTCTCCCCCAACACATTCACCAAATTCAACTTCACGTCTGCATTTTGTGTCAACGTAAATGCAAGAAACAAAACATCCGCAGTTGGGTTTGGAAAAACTTTCAGTGATGATGAAAGAACAATTTCATTCACGCTGGTGATGAAGGTGATTTGCGTATCAAAATCATAACGCGGGTCTTCGGGTGTGGCTTCTATGTTGCCTGCTTTATCCACAGCCATGCTGAAGAATTTGTAGGTTCTTCCCACGATGCCGCGGAACGGAATTTCGTTGTGCGCGGTTGTTTTATACAACACATACGGGTGATTGTTGATAGACACAAACACGTGGTAGTATGCAATGCCCGCGATGTTATCGCTGCCTGTTAGTTGCAGCGTGATGAATTCATTTACCGAAACCGCAGGCAGTTCTTCCACTTCACTTTGGGGTGCGGTGAAGTCGAGAATGTTGGTGTGCGTGTTGGTCATTATCGGTTCGTTGAGGTCGAATAAAATTTCTGCGCGGTTGTTTATCACATCGCCATCCAAAGTGGCCGAACGGAAATTCACCACATAACTCACGCTGCCTGTTCCTTCGGTGCCGTTCATATTCGGAGGAAGAAATCCTGCGAATGGGTCTTGCGTTAGCGACATCGTTGCGGGGTCAATGCTGTTGAATTCCCAGCGAATGATTCCTGTTACTGTATCAAATTGCGTAGTCACATTCAGGTAAAGGTCTTCTGTTAAACTCACCATGTAGTTCGCATTCCACACACCGGGTTCCATGTTGATGAGAAGGCTGTCGGCCACAGTTGCATTCACAAAACGCAAACTGTGTACATCAAACTTTTCTGTGTCGAGTGTATCCCTCACAATTACTGTTTGTGCAGCGGCTGTTGCTTCTGCAAGATTTTCGAACGTGATGGTGAATGCATGGTCGCGCACGTTGTTCAGATAAATATCTCCGTTGCGCATGGGGCCATAAATCGCATTGGGGTCAATTCCCGTTATCACTTTGAACGGGACTTTCTTTTCGTCTTCGCCACCGTCTTCATCTTCTCCCGAAGCACCACCACCATTTCCGGTTCCGCCTTCACCACCACCGCCTGCGCCACCACCGGGGCCTTGGCCACCGGGGCCACCATCGCAGCCCGTACATCCTTCGCTGCCGTTGCTGCCTCCACCATCGCCATCATCTTCGCCACTGCTGTTGTCACAATCCATGCAACCGCCTCCTTCTTCGCCATCACCATCGCCATCACCATCCCATACTACTGCATCATCTTCATCAATCACGAAGCTGAAATCTTCGTCATCATCACTGATGTAATCAGGACGGTCGGGACCTTCGTTGCCAGAACCACCTTCTCCTTCTATTTCTTCCAGGTATTCGAGATAATCTTCATAGCTCAAATCAAACTCGTCAGTCACTTCCACACCCTCTTCATCAATTTCGATAATGACTATAGTGCCATCTTCCATCTCCACAATAATTTGGTCGTCTGTTATCACAATGTCCTCTATTTCCACAAAACACTCGGGTGTGCAACAACCGTTGAATGCGCATTGCTCAGGTGATGGTGTAATGGGTGGTGGCGGTGGTGCACTAACAACAGGAGGTTGTGGCGGATTCACAGGACCCGTTGTGCCGGGACCATTGATACCAATAAGAGGTGGGCCAATCCAAATGGGTGTTGTAGAGTAAGAAGGCGGTTGAGAAATAATTGGATTGAGGTTGAAAAAACCTATGCCACCTATGTTGGGCAGGGTGGGATTCAAACTGCCAATGGGCCATCCTCCGGTGCCGCCAACAGTTTGACCAATGCTCTGGGCGTAGTTCATAATCACTTCCTGATACGATGGAAGAATTGCTTCGAAATTGAAATCTTCTTCGTACACCCACTCAGCAGTTTCCTGGAATTGTTGAATGAAGGGAGAACTCGCGGGTACCACTGTGGCATCCACCAGTGCGAGCGATGAGATAAGTGGAGGAAATGCAAGCGCAGTCATATATGCTTCGTACACATCTCCTTTCAGCCACACGCGATACTCCACATAACTGTTTGCTCCGATGAATGGAATGGTGAGATTCACACGTTTGATTTGATAAAGCGAGTCGGTCATGGTAAGCACATCGAAATCTCCACCTTCATTGTCAAAAGCATCGTTCATCCCTTCGTTGCCGGCCACAGAGTGGCGGTCGATGGCTTCGGCAAACAGCCACAGGTCGAAGGATAGCGGCAACTCAATGTGCAATGGAACTAGCACCGCGTCTTCATTGCCCACGTTGCTCACGCGCACTATTTTCTGCGACCACGTTTGCAAGCGCGCCACATGCGCACCGAAGATGTCCAACTGCACTTCGGCCGGGCGAAGTACTTCTACTATGAATGCATTAAATAATGTATCGGCCTCTTCGCCTGGAATTTCTGCCACCACATTCCATTCGCCAAGTGTTGCATTGGTAAGATTTAATCTTCCGAAAATGGTCGCTTCATTTCCCACCGTGATGAGGGAAGGAATGATGTCCGCTTCACCATCGCGCGAAAGTTTGAATGTGGTTCCTTCTGTAAATCCTCCACCAAGCACCAGCACACTCACCACGCCCTGCCCACCGATGTATGGTTCGATGGCGCGAAGTCCGCTGTACGAAACCACTTCGCAATGTTCGTTGCTGCCACAATTGTTTGCCATGCTTAAGCACACATTGTAAACCCCCGGTTCTGCGTATGGATGAAACACATCGTCTTGATACAACCATGGACTGCCATCGCCAAAATTCCACGAACCATACATTCCCGGCAGCTGCTCTTCCGTTTGATGTGGAAATTCTGATGTGAACAAATTGCCCGACATCACTGCCTCGAAATCGGCATTGGGCACCGGTTCAGTGTCATTGCTAATTCTGCAGAAGAAAGCACCATTAGACGCGTAATTACCCAGTTGACATCCACGATGAATATCGCCAGTGCCATTGGACGACCAATACGCGTATCCCACGAAATAAGAACCGTCATCCAAGTATACAATCTCATGAGCTTCTGCCGCAAGGTTGCTCATGTTCTGCTCCACTTTTATCCATACCGGGTTGAGGTCACTGTCCATCTTGGCCACATAGTCCACCACTGTGTTGGGCATTTCCACATAAATATCACCGAGCCAACCAGGAGTATTGCCATAGCGTGAACCACCGATAAGTATTTCTCCCGATTCGGTCAGGTTCATACAAAACAAACTGAGGGTTGAAATTTCAGAATGAAAAATCTGCGAAGCAATTTCATTTCCATCTTCATCAAATTTCAACACCGGAATGAAACTGTTCAATCCCGTGGGATTCATCAATGTTTCTCCTGCAAAATCGAAAGGCCCCGTGGTTTGGTCTATGGCGATAAATACATCATGCGTTTCCGGCAGAATGACAATTCCGTGTGCCCACTCGTTGTAATTTCCGTTATTCTGGCCATAGGTTTTTGCCCATAATGCCGTGGCCGTGGTATCGAACATGAACACCACGCCACCACTTATCCATTCCACATCCACACTCACATTGTCTTCAGTTGCAGTTCCTCCGCTACCGTAGCCGGCAATCACCATTCTGTCATCAGCCACACTGATTGCTTTTTGCAGAAAACTACTTGACTCTGACCAGAGTAGATTTCCTTCTGTATCAAAGTGCTTTCTGTCGTAAGGCCCTATAGCATACACACCACTTGAGGTAGAAGAGGCAGCCACGTGTAACTCCACGCCACCCACTTGTTGGTGCCACTTGAAATTCATGTCCGTATCAAAACATGCAACCCCGTTGAGCCATGTTGTGCCATTGATGGTATAAACGGTGTCGGCATCCTGGTAGTATGGCCCACCCATCCACGCTATGTAAATATTGTCCTCGGAATCTATAGCGATGTCCATACAATTTTCACCGGTCACAACGGAGTCCACCCCGCTGATATAAAAACTAGACAGTTGTTTCATTGCGATGTATTCGCCTTGTGCATTAAAATGCACCATCACCAAGTCGTTCCAAAATGGATTTGTATAAAGCGTATCGTCCTGCATTCCAAAATAATTATTGAATTGCGTCACCATAAACACATCGCCATTGCCGGCCACCGCCATCTGCTGAGAGTGTACCTGTCCTGCGGCAATACCTCCATTGCCAGTAATCAGCGATTCGTATTTCTGGGCAAACGTGTTTGCAGAAACAATAGCTGCGAAAAAAACAACGGATACAATCTGTTTCATGTGCATTAGAAATTGATGACACGAAACTCGGAGGGAATGAAGGAGGTAGGGATGTAACTTTTGTTAGCCCTGTGGGGATTGAAGATTGAAAAATTAAAAGATTGAGGATGTGTGAACTCTGTGTATTTCTGTGTCTCGTCTCCGGGTTCTCCGTGTCCAGAAATTCTTTTATATAGAACGCCTATCGAAATAAACCCACAGCAAAAATTACTCAACCTACCCTTCGCACTCAATCATACATTTGATTGAACTTTCAAAAGAACCAGTCAGAATTTTTCTCTATCAATCAAAACGAACCATGATGAAACAATTTGCATTCACCACTCTTTTGTTTTCTGCTGCAACAATTCACGCCCAGCAACTGCAATGGGCGCACAGCCTTGTGTACAACGATAAGAATGGCTACGACCTTACGGTGAGCGGTGTGGCCATGATGACCGGCAACGCAGTGGTGGTAGCTGGAAATTTCCACGGCACCGTGGACTTCGACCCGGGCGCAGGCGAATCAATAGTTACATCAGCCGGTGGGGCTGATATATACATGGCTGCGTTCGATGCAAGCGGAAATTTTCTGTGGGCAAAAACCATTGGTGGTGATATGTCGGAACAACTCAATGCGATAACCACAAGTGCAAACGGATACATTTATTTAGGAGGAGAGTATGGTTACATGACAGACTTCGACCCGGGCAGTGGCACTCAGCAACTCGACTTCATCGGTTCGCAAGACGCCTTCATAGCATGTTATGATAGTGATGGAAATTATGTTTATGCCAAAGGCTTTGGGGGCACCGGGGTGGACACGGTGGAAGACATTTCACTTCATGCAGATGGCAGCCTGAGCGTGGGTGGCGTTTTTCAATTCATTGCCGACTTCGACCCATCTGAAAACACATTCAATCTGTCCGCAGAAGACTCACCTGCCGTTGCACTCTTTTTCGGGCGATACGATGCTAACGGAAACCTGGTGTGGGCGCACGCCATACAATCCAATTTCGGCACCATGCGCGTGGCAAGTGATGTGCAGGGCAACACTGTTACAAGTGGTTTTTTCCATGGCACTGTGGACTTCGACCCGGGCGCAGGCGAAGCACTGCTCACGGGAACTTCAACAACTACCTTTTTTGCTAAATACAACAACAATGGCGAATATGTATTTGCACATGCACTTGGTGGTACGTCTATTCAGACGCAGCTTCACAAAAGCGGGGACATCAAAACCGACAACGATGGTAACATTTACATCGCAGGAGTTTTCGTTGGCACTGCTGACTTCGACCCGGGAGCAGGTGTAGCTAATCTTGTTGCTATGTGGGAGAGTGCAATGTTTTTTGCCAAATACACCAACGATGGAGAATATCTATGGGCTAATCAAATCCAGAATTATTATCAAAGACTTGAAATGCATATTGACAACAACGCGCACGTGTTGCTTACCGGTGGGATGGGCTCCAATGCCGACATGGACCCGGGACCAGATGTGTATGAACTGACCACGAATGGCAATGTGGACATCTTTATGGCCAAATACAGCACAGCGGGAGAATTTCTAAGTGCACAAAATTTCGGAAGCACAGCAGGCGATGGCTTTGGTGGCGGCATTTGTACTGACAGCGATGGCTTCATATACCTCGCTGGCATGTTCAGCGGAACTACAGATTTCGACCTTGCAAATGATGGTGGCGAACTCATTTCAGCAGGCGATTTCAGTGTGGACGAATTCATCGCACGATTTTCACCGGGGCCGGTTTCAGTAGAAGAAAAAAATGAAAATACTTTGTTGCGAATTTGGCCCAATCCTGTTGGCGATGCACTTACGATGCAATCGAAACAACCACTTCAAACCATTCACATCATTGACATTTCGGGGCGGACCGTGCTGACATCAAAAACGACATCGCAAACCACCGTGCTGCAAGTTGGGCATTTGTGTTCGGGTGTGTATTCAATTGTTGTGGGCGGAGTGGTGGAAAGGATGGTAAAGGAGTGAGAGGTGCATTATGTCCGAAGAATCAGGTAACCACCAACTCAGGTTGACATACCCAAATCTCTCCACCAAAAAAAGCCAATACGTTAGGGGATGCAAAGACTATAGAACTCTTTCGATTGTAATCATCACGGCTACCATGAACTTCATCTCCGCGTTCTCCGTGGTTAGAATTTTTTACTACAGAGTTCAAAGGAGGATTTCACAGAGAGCCACGGAGAAAAAAATGTGCCTGCAGAACACAACTGTATTTTGCAACCACAATCACAGCCATGTCCGAAGCCGAAAACTCCAAAACCCGCCTCAACAAATTTATTTCCGACACCGGATTTTGCTCCAGGCGCGAAGCCGACAAACTGATTGAGGAGGGCAGGGTGAGTGTGAACGGAAGCCTTGCTTTGCTGGGCACCAAAGTGGACAACTCTGATGAGGTGCTGGTGAATGGCAAACCAATTCGCACCAAAGAAAAACCGGTGTACATCGCCATGAACAAACCCGTAGGAATCATCTGCACCACGGATAGAAAAATCAAACACAACATCATTGATTTCATCAATCATCCGAAGCGGATATTTCCAATCGGTAGGTTAGACCGACCATCGGAGGGTTTGATTTTCCTGACCAACGATGGCGATATCGTGAACAAAATTCTACGTGCCGGCAACAATCACGAAAAGGAATACATCGTATCGGTGCACAAACCAATTACTGACGATTTTGTTAAACAAATGGCAGATGGAATTCCGATTTTAGAAACTGTAACGAAGAAATGTTTTGTAAAACAAACCGGAAAAAATCAATTCCGCATCATACTCACTCAGGGCCTCAACCGACAGATACGCAGAATGTGCGAGTACCTTGGCTATGAAGTAACGCGGTTGAAGCGTGTGCGCATTATGAATGTAAACCTGAGTGGAATAGAAGTGGGAAAATGGCGCTACCTGACAACTGATGAAATGGATTCAATAAACAAGTCAGTGAAACATTCGGTGAAGACTGAAGAGGCCTCCCACACACATGACGAGGAGGCATTCGACTGATTTCATTCAACGGGCATTTCGAACCAAGTCTAGCACCGGCATATTTTCTGACATTTTTGCGTTGGGTAATCCTTTCTTTGAATCCGCTATGCGATACTTCTTTGTCGCCCTCTTTGGTTTGGCGCAGCTTGCGGCTTGCTCACAGCACCGTCATTTCTTCACTCAGTTCACCACACGCGAAGGCCTTTCGAACAACAGTGTAAATGCCATAATTCAGGACAGCACAGGCTTTATCTGGATTGGAACCGATGACGGACTGAATCGATTTGATGGACACCGCTTCAAAATTTTTCGCAACAAGGCCGGAGATGAAACGAGCATAATCTCGAATACGATCAATGCACTTGAGATTGACCAAAGTGGAAATGTTTGGTGTGGCGGCAAAGACTGGGCAGGGGTTTCGGTTTTCAATTCCAAAACAAATTCATTTCAACGAATTCCATTTCCGGGAGAAATCATTCAGCGTAATGTGCTTAGCATTTTTTGCGATGATGAAGGATCTATTTGGGTTGGAACCGACAATGGCATTTTCAAATTTGGTGAAGAAGATGCACTTGTGAGTGTTTGTGTTGGTGAAAATTCATCGCAACGCGTCTTTGGGAACGCGGTAAGCGCAGGACACTCCTTTTCTTCCGACAACGGAGGCCGTGGATTTTGGATTGCCACCAACTCCGGTGTGAATTATTATGAATATGAGTCAGGAAAATTTTATCATCAGGAACATAACCCCGAATCAAAATTCATTTTTAGCGCGGACATCAATAAGCCACTCATTGCTGACCGCAACGGAATTCTCTGGACTTGCGTTCATGTTGACAATGTCTTTTGGAAATGGCTGGGCTATGATTATCTGCATGATGAAATAGTCTTTGAAACGACAGACATACGCGTAGATGACGATGGATTGAAAAACAACTTCCGTTCGTATGCCTGTTCCTCTGACAATAAGATTTGGCTCGGCAACAATGCACGAACACCTTTGATATTTGATGTGATCACAAGAGAATTCGACTACTCTCTTGTGCAGTTATATCCGGGTTCGCTTACCAATCACACCATGCTCGCTACCTATTTCGACAATAACGGGAACACATGGGTAGGTATGGAGGAAGGATTGTTTGTTGAGTTTGATATTTTCAAAAATGTGGAAGTGAACTGGCTGGGGGAATGGGACGAATTTCAAACTCCACGGATCAAATCAGTGTATCAACCCGATTCGTCCTCATTGATTTTTGCAGCAAATCAAGAATTGCATTGGTGGCATCGTGAACGCGACACTATAGTTTCATATCCCATACTGATCAATGGAAAACGAATTGAAGAAGACACGCGCTATGTTGGCAGAAAAAGCGATGACGAAATCTGGCTGGCAACATTTTTCGGACTGTATTCATTCAACCTCCGTACAAAAACATTTGCGAATGAGTTACCAAAATTTCCTATTGACTGGCGCAAATACCTTGTGCAAAATTCTCACATCAAATTTGTATTCTCCACAGAAGACGGTTCAGTTTTCATTGGGTGCGCAGGCTCACTCTTTGTGGCCAATCCATCGTTGAATTACTACAAACGATTCAGAACAAGTGACGGTGGGAAGACAAAACTATTTGTTCGCGAATTTGCAGAAAGGAATGCTGGTGGCTGGTGGTTCACCAACGTAAACACAGGGCAGGTTTTGTTCATGAATCATGCTTCTGACACTCTTCACAACCATAAGCTTCCGGAAAACTTTCCTATACAACCAATCACGATTTGTGAAGACAGAGACGAACATCTCTGGCTGGGTTCATGGTCGCAAGGGTTGGTAAAACTGAATATCAAAAACAACGATTATAAGGCCTATTCGATAGAAGATGGCCTGCATTCAAACTGCGTTTACAAAGTACTGGCGGATGAGACAGGAACTATCTGGGCTATCACCTCGAACGGTGTTGCGAGATACAACGAATTGCTGGATCGATTTGAAAAGATTTTTAGCGAGTACTCTCTGCCATACTACGACCACCGCGATGTCGGACATTTTGGAATGGATGCAAGGCTTTATCTCTTTTCTCAGAATATTTTCTATTCCATAGATACCAAAACCACTAACTCGTTGCACCACAGCAGGCCGGTGTTGTTCACGAATATTCGAGTAATGGATGAGGACATTCCCACAGAGTCAAATGCAATTTTGAGCACATTGAAACACAAACAAAACAATATCACATTTGAATTCAGCGTACTAAACTTCAATCCGAACAATGCCGTGCGTTATGAGTTTATGCTGGAAGGGTTGAATGATATGTGGTCAGGCACAGAAGGAGAATCGCACGTATCATTCAATGGACTCGCTCCGGGCGATTACATTTTCAAAGTGCGAAGTGATAATGGCACCGGAATATTCAGTGAAGGATTTTCCTCTCTTGCATTTACTATTCTTCCACCGTGGTACGCCACGTGGTGGTTTCACGGGCTTGTAATTTTTGCATTAGTTGCATTGTGTGTTTTCATCTCTCGCAAGTATGCAAAATCAAAACTGAAAAAACGCGAAGCCGAATTTGAAAAAATCCGGTTGGTGGAAGAAGAGCGATTGCGCATTGCCCGCGACATGCACGATGATTTAGGCGGAGGACTTTCCAGCATTCGCATGATGAGCGAGAGTGCGCAGAAGCGTCCTGCTGAAAACAAACTGAAAGAAATTTCCACATCCGCCACTGAGTTGGTAGAACGCATGAGGCAAATTGTGTGGGCGCTTAACCAGGAACAAAACACCGTGGAAGACTTGTGCTATTACATCATTGCATACTCGCGGGATTTTTTGCGAAGGAGTGAAATGGAAGTTTCGTTCAGCGAAGTGATTCATTCCGACTTCAAACTTTCGTCCAAACAACGAAGAAACATTTTCCTCACGGTGAAGGAAGCTTTGCACAATGTTGTAAAACATAGCGGGGCAACGAAAGTTGAAATTCAGTTTGAAATGAATGAAGGTGTTCTGAAAATTTCTGTTGCCGATAATGGCAAAGGCTTGCCGCGGGTTTCCGAAAACCGTTTTGGAAATGGATTGCGGAATATGAAACAAAGGGTGGAGGAGTTGGGGGGCATGCTTGAGTTCATTTCAGATTCGGGACTACGAATTGAACTTTTGATTCGGCTTTAAATGAACATTTATTTCATCTAACAAAAGTTACCGGCACAATCAATAATCCCATCACTTCTTTGCAACTTCAAATGATTGATAACAAACTCAACATAGCCATCGTGGAAGACAATCACGCCATCCGGAGAAACCTGGTGGAGATGATTATGAATGAAAAGTCATTTCGGTTGCTCGGTGAATTCAGTAATGCGGAAGAAGCCTTTGATACCATTCCTCACCTCATGCTCGAACTGGTCATCATGGACATCGAACTTCCAGGCATGTCGGGAATCGAGTGTGTGGCCAAGTTGAAACCACTCACACCGAAAACACAATTCATGATGTTCACGGTATTCGAAGAATCAGAGCAGGTGTTCAATGCGTTGGCTGCAGGGGCAAGCGGATACATGCTCAAAACTTCGAGTGAAGAAGAAATTATTGCAGCGTTGAACGAGCTTCATGCGGGTGGCTCGCCCATGAGTCCGCTCATAGCGCGAAAAGTGGTGGCGAGTTTCCAAAAACAAAAACAAGAGATGAAAGAAGTGGAATCGCTTTCGTCAAGAGAAAAAGAAATTCTTCAACTGATTTCTGAAGGAATGCTTTACAAAGAAATTTCCGACAAGATGGAAATTTCGCTCGGTTCGGTTAAACAACACCTGCACCGCGTGTATGAGAAGCTTCATGTCAATAATCGGACAGAGGCAATCAATAGAGTTTTTCGATAAACCTTATTGTTTTTGAAAGCCTATCAGGTTCAATGCAATTAGGTTTGCGCCAAATCCAAATAAGTATGAAAGTAGCAGTAGTAGGTGCAACCGGACTGGTGGGCACCAAAATGTTGGAAATTCTTGCTGAAAGAAGTTTTCCTGTTTCAGAGTTGATACCTGTTGCCTCTGAAAAATCGGTGGGTAGAGAGATAGCCTGGCAAGGCAGGAAGTGGAAAGTGGTAAGCATGCAAACTGCAATAGACATGCAGCCGCAGGTTGCCCTATTTAGTGCGGGTGGCAGCACAAGCCTTGAGTGGGCACCAAAATTTGCTGCAGTTGGTACAACCGTTATTGACAACTCATCTGCATGGCGCATGGATCCAACCAAGAAATTGGTGGTGCCTGAAATCAATTCCATTGTATTGACGGCCGAAGACAAAATCATTGCAAACCCCAACTGCTCGACCATACAAATGGTGATGGTGCTGAAACCACTCCATGATCAATACAAAGTGAAACGGGTGGTGGTAAGCACTTACCAAAGCGTGACAGGCACCGGCAAAGCAGCCGTGGACCAACTAATGAATGAACGCGTGGGTGTGCGTGGCGAGATGGCATACAAGTACAAGATTGATTTGAACCTCATTCCGCAGATAGATGTTTTCTTAGACAACGCATACACCAAAGAAGAAATGAAGATGGTGCATGAAACCAAAAAGATAATGGGTGATGACAGCATACAAGTTTCACCTACTTGCATTCGTGTGCCCGTGATGGGTGGCCACAGCGAAAGTTGCAACATTGAGTTTGAAAACACTCCAGATTTAAGCGAAGTAAAAAAATTGCTTATGTCATTTCCGGGCATTACAGTAGTGGACGATCCCTCTAAGTTTGAATATCCTATGCCGCTCATTCATGCACACAACCATGACGATGTATTTGTAGGCAGAATAAGGATGGACGAGACACAACCCAACACCATCAACTGCTGGATAGTGAGCGACAACTTGCGCAAGGGTGCTGCTACCAATGCTGTGCAAATAGCGGAGGCTTTGGTAAAGAACGGAATTCTGAAACCTGATAGCATTGCGGCTTGATGAATAAGCAGGTTGAAAAACTACCGATGCTCTCGCAGCGATATGAGGCGCTGGGGGACGGCATCTTTGCTGTTGCAGCTACTATTCTCATCCTCGATATTCATTTACCGGAAGGCGGTGGCTTCGAAAGCAATGCGGCATTCTTTCATTTTCTGAAGGAGGTAATGCCAAACGTGGTTTGTTACTTTACGTCATTCACGGTGCTTGGCATCATGTGGTTCGGGCATCGCGCCATGTTTGAATACATCGAGCGCACCAACCGGTATTTCATTTTTCTCGGGTTCATTTTTTACGCGCTCATTTGCTTTGTGCCCTTCAGCACCAAGCTACTCGCCTTCGATCCGCTGAGCTGGTATGGCATTCTCATTTACGGCATCAACCTCAGTTTGTGCAACCTCAGTCTTTATGTACAGTGGTATTATGGCATCAATCGCCCAGGACTCATGGGCCGAAAAATGAATGATGACATCCGCAAACAAGCGCGTTTTCTTTTCCTTTTGTCACCCGTGGTTTATACCGTGGCTATTGCACTAGCTTTTTGGTTTCCTGCTATAAGCTTAGTCATTTTTGTAGTGACCCCGATATTGTATTTGTTGCCTAATCAATTGGATAAGTATCTGCATTGATTTTTTGGAGGCTTGCCCATCCACTTCATTTAGCTTTGACCACCAACAACCTGTTCTATGCATATTGCCCTTAATCACATCCACTCAGCCTTGCGTTGGGTCATCATACTTCTACTGGTTGCCACCATCATCGACAGCCTTGTGCGTATGTATCGGCCCTTCAAAGAGAACGAAAAGAAATTGGCGCTGTTCACCATGATAGCCATGCATACACAGTTGATAATTGGTCTGCTGCTTTACTTCATCAGCCCCAATATGCAAACACTGCTTGCAAAGGATCATCTGATGAAAGACACAGTTGCGCGGTTCTTTGTAGTGGAGCATCTCGTAGGTATGCTGCTCGCCATTTTTCTTGTAACCTATGGCTATAGAAAAGCCAAACAACAAGCGGAATCGTGGGCAAAACACAAGCTGTTGTTCTACTATTATTTGTTCGCATTCATTATCATCATGCTAAGTATTCCATGGCCATTCAGAGAAGCGGGTTACGGATTGGGCTGGTTTTGATATCAGCCGTCCTCATTGAAATAATTTGCTATAGCTGTGGTGGTGCTAATGAAAAGCCATCACCATCTGTTGCGCCATCGCACACATTGAATGCTGCGCAAATTGAAACTCTATACAGAAGCAAGTGTTCACTTTGCCATGGCAACGATGGCAGGCTGAACTATGCGGGAGCTAAAGACTTATCGATAAGCACACTCACCAAAGAGCAGATAGCTGCGCAAATCAAATATGGCAAAGGCACCATGCCACCGCAAAAAGATATACTGAGCGAAGAAGAGATGAACGCTCTTGCTGAATATGCGCTTACACTTCGCGCCAAATAATCCCTGTCTGAGGTCAGGCAAACATATAAATCTGTTTCACTTCGTGTATACCCCTTCCTGCCCAACATGCAAGCATATCCTATTCTATAACATCATATTGTCTTGATCGAAAAAAAAGCCAAATCACTTTCTACTTCTAAAGAGCAGGAAACTTGCATCCTTGTTGGTATCATCACCCAAAAGCAGAACAGAGAACTGCTCGATGAATACTTGGACGAACTTGCATTTCTGGCAGAGACAGCCAATGCGCATTGCCTGAAGCGATTTACCCAGGCCATGGACAAACCCGACACACGCACGTTCATTGGAAGCGGGAAAATGCAGGAGATAAAGGCATACATCAATGAACACAAACCCAGTGTGATCATTTTTGATGATGAGATAAGCCCCGCACAACAGCGCAATATTGAGCAAGAGTTGAAGGACACGGGTATCAAGGTGATGGACCGGAGCAGCCTGATATTAGACATATTCGCTGCCAGGGCACGCTCAGCACACAGCAAGAAACAAGTGGAGTTGGCGCAATATGAATACCTGTTGCCGCGACTTACGCGCATGTGGTCGCACTTAGAAAAACAACGCGGTGGCATCGGTATGCGCGGTCCGGGGGAGCAGGAGATAGAAACCGACAGGCGCATAGTGCGCGATCGAATTGCCTTTTTGAAAGATCAATTGAAAGACATAGACAAGCAGATGGCCACACAGCGAAGCAACCGCGGTGCACTGGTGCGCGCTGCTCTGGTCGGCTACACCAACGTGGGCAAAAGCACACTGATGAATCTTCTGAGCAAGAGCGAAGTGTTTGCCGAAAACAAACTCTTTGCAACACTTGACACCACCGTGCGCAAAGTGGTGATACAGAATCTTGCCTTTCTGTTGACCGACACGGTAGGATTTATTCGCAAGCTGCCGCATCAGTTGATTGAGAGTTTCAAGAGTACTTTAGATGAAACACGAGAGGCTGACCTGCTTATTCATGTAGTGGACATTTCACATCCACAGTTTGAAGATCACTTTAGGGTGGTGAATGAAACGTTGCGCGAGATTGGAGTAGCAGACAAACCCACGGTAGTTGTGTTCAACAAAATAGATGCTTACCAACACGTCCAAAAGGCGGAAGACGACCTGACACCCTCTACCAAAGAGAACATTACACTTGAAGAATTGCAACAGACCTGGATGGCACGCATGAACAACCGCGATGTCATTTTCATTTCCGCTCAGCAAAAACAAAACATCAACGAGCTGCGTGATTTATTGTATGAACACCTAAGACAGATACACGTGGTGAGGTATCCTTACAATGACTTGTTGTTTTAGCGGCACTAAACCTCCAAAACCAATTGTGGCGGCAACAGCGTAAAACTCATCCGGTGTTGCACACAGCTACCTTGCTTACGAATCGCCTCTCGATGTTCTATTGTTGGGTATCCTTTATTCCTCACCCAGTTGTATTGCGGAAAGTCCTTGTCCAATTCCAGCATCATTTCATCACGATGTGTTTTGGCCAAAATGGAAGCTGCTGCGATGCTGCGGTAAATACCATCGCCTTTGATGATGCATTGATGCGTAAAGTCTTTGTATGCTTTAAACCGATTGCCATCCACCAGTATCAGGTTGGCTTTTATAGTCAGTTGATCTAAAGCGCGGTGCATTGCCAGAAATGAGGCGTTCAAAATATTTATCTCATCTATCTCTTGAGGCGAAACACTGGCCACGGCCCAGTCTACGGCCTGTTCTTCAATGATGGGGCGCAGCAAGTCGCGTTGCTTTTCACTCAGTTGTTTGCTGTCATTCAGCAAGGGGTGGTTGAATTTTCCAGGCAGTATTACTGCCGCAGCTACCACCGGGCCGGCTAAGCAACCGCGTCCGGCTTCATCACAGCCGGCTTCAATGCGACCCTTTGTATGGTAGGCTTTCAGTGCCATATGCTCAGCTTGCGACACACTTTTCTATGCTGTTCCACAAAAGTTCTGAAGTGCGTTGCCACGAAAATTGCTTCACTTGTTCTTTCCCCTTCACAATCAACCTTTCGCGAAGCGCGGCATCACCATAAATTCTTATCAGTGCTTGTTTGATTTCCTCTACTGAAAAAGGATCTATCAGCAAGGCTGCATCTCCGGCCACTTCAGGCATGCTCGTCACATTGGATGTAATCACCGGCACCCCGCACCGGAAGGCTTCCACTATGGGAATTCCAAAACCTTCGAAGTAGCTAGGATAAACGGATGCAATGGACGATGCTACAACATGATTCAGATCCGCAGGCTCAAGCCGTCCGGTGAATACTATGCTTTCACGATGCTTCATCTGGTTGTACGCACTTTCAATCTCAGTATTGAACCAGAATTTTTTACCTACAACAAGCAATCGCACATCGCTGCCCGTTTCCATTTTGAAAGCATCAAATGCAGGCAGCAGGCGTTGCAAGTTCTTGCGCGGATGTATGCTGCTCACAAATACAAAGTAGGGTTTGCCCTCACTGAATCTAATTTGTGTTTCTTGCTTCACCAGCTCGCTTAGCGGGCCATACTGCTCATTCACGCCATTGTACACCACGTCTATTTTTTCAGGCGGTGTGTTGTATTGCATTGCAATATCCGCTTTGCTGAACTCGCTTACGGTAACTATGCGTTTGGCCCTGGCAGCAAAAAGTGGCGAACGCGCTCTTAGATAGATAGAGTAAGCACGTTTCAAATCATTAGGATAATGCTCAAAGTTGAGATCATGCATTGCAATCAACTGCGGCACATCGGTCCTAAGCGACATCATGGCATCGGGCGAAATGAAGAGCTGTGCACCAATGCGCCTGAGCATATATGGAACCGTATAGTCGTACCAACAGGCAAAAAGAAAGGGCCTGCGTGCCTGTGGTGGTAACACATGCGCAAATACGTTGTTGCTAAAAATGAACTCACGGGAATAGCTGCGGTCGAAAAAAAAGTGAAACTCGTGTTCGGGATGCTGCTGTGTGATGCGTTTGAAATTCTCATAAGTGAACCATCCGATGCCATCCAATTTGCCGGAGAGCAAGAGGCGCGTATTCACAGCGATTTTCATGCTTGCAACGGTACGGGATAAAACAAAAAAGCCGTCAAGCATTGGTGCGTGACGGCTGAATTTTTTTCAGAAACCCTTCTCTTTTACAGGCGCTCTATGCCTTTGTGGCGTCTTTCGTCTGATACCGTGAGCTTCTTGCGGCCCTGACGTCTGCGTGATGAAAGCACTGCGCGGCCTTTGGTAGTGGCCATGCGTTTGCGGAAACCATGTTTGTTTCTACGCTTAGTATTTGAGGGTTGGTAAGTGCGCTTGCTCATGACTATGTGATTTTAAACTTTTCTACAATGATTTTTTAAAAATGGGTGGCAAATATAGCCGCCTCATTTAGCTGTACAAGTCGTCCATGCATTTTTCATAGATTAAATATCCGCGCAAAAGTTGAGAAATCAAACAGGACAGGGCATTTTCATTACTCTTGCCTGACTGCTGCACCCTTGAATCGCCCCAAAATTTTACATATCACCCCATGGTACACCAATGAGGCAGAGCCTACCCGAGGCATTTTTATCAAGAGACACATTGATGGTCTGACAGCCCATTGCGACAACCATGTGCTTTATGTCAACTATGAAACTCCCCACCTCGGTGAGTTGCGTACCGATACAATCACCCGCATCAATGCCTGCGCGGGATGGAAAAACTGGCGATGGCAGGAGTGGGTATTCCACATGACTCTGATGCGCGGATTGAAGGAACTTGACGCCCTCAATCGATTCACCCATGTTGTGTTTCATATTGCATATCCTGCATTGGTCTATTTCCAAAAATTGCGGCCCATGTTGCCCAGTCACATTTGCATAACGGAGCACTGGAGTATTTATCATTTCAATTTTTTCACTTCGAAAAAACCGCACAGGCTGATGGCAATTTTCTCGCACAATCTCAAACTCATCTGTGTGAGCGAGGCACTCGGCAGAAGCATTCAATCCTTTACTCAGCAACTCACACCTTATCAAGTAATTCCTAATGTGGTGCCTGAAACTTTCTATTGCCACAACAAACCCCGGGGCCGTCATTTCTTCACTGCTGCATTCTGGAAACAACCCAAAGAACCTATGCAACTCTTTGGTGCAATAAAAACAATGAAACAAAAGGGTAAGGCGATGACCCTACGCGTAGCGGGCAGCGGCCCTTTACTGAAGGTCATGCAACAGTTTGTATTGGAAAATGATTTGAATAACGAAATACAACTCCTCGGATACCTCAATGAGCTGCAACTGGCTGAAGCAATGAATGAGGCCATGGCGTTTGTTTTACCTACATCGTTTGAAACATTCAGCGCGGTGTGTGCTGAGGCGCTTTGTTGCGGCTGTCCTGTGTTGGCCAATGATGTGGGCGCGTTGGGTGAGCTGATAAATGAATCAAATGGAAGACTTCTGCAAACAACAGAGGGCTGGGAACACGCGCTGGAATCATTAGAAGCTGGATGTTTCGACAATGTGCGCATAGCGGCCGATGCACAGTCGAGATTTTATGCCCATGCCATTGGGCCAAAATATTTTCAAACCATCACGCAGTCGTAATGTTCAGGTTCTGCGATAAAAACATACTCATCATTTCACCTGAATCCTGGGGCAAAAGTTTGTTGTCAAAACATCATTACGCGCTTGAACTTGTGGCACGCGGCAACCGTGTTTGGTTTCTGAATTCTCCATTTCATAAAAAGGATGAAGTAGCTCAGTTGGCTGAGGCCCACCATACCAACCTGCACATTCTGGATGAACCAATACACAAGGGGCTTACAAAGTGGCCGCAATGGCTTCAGCGCATCGTCATTCGCCATAAGGTGCGCAGGCTGCTGGCGCGGGCAGGCGTATCGTTCCATGCTGTGTGGTCATTCGACAACTCGCGCTATTTCCTTTTGGATGAATTTACTGGCGCTATAAAAATTCATCATGTGGTGGACACTCACATGAACTATAGCCTGCGAGAGGCCTGCTCCTCGGCCAATGTTTGTCTGGCAGTGACCGATGAGCTGGTGTCGCGTTGCGCTGCATACAACACCAATGCTCACTTTGTCCAACATGGATTTGCACCATTTTCGAATACAGCCTTGACACTGCATGACCGCGGCTATCAGACCCACGCTTGCTATGTAGGCAATCTGCTAATGCATGCTTTCGACCCAACTGTCATCGCCACGCTCGCTAACAAATTTCCTGCTGTTTGTTTTCATTTGATTGGAAATACCTACATCAATCATCTTAGCACAACCATTGACCCGATGAGGGCCACTCAACTTGAAGCTCTGCGACCATTGCCCAATGTGGTGTTCTATGGCGAATTGCCCTATGAAGAGGCCTTCACACTGGCTGCACAATGCGATGTGCTGCTGCTTATGTACTTCAACAAAACGGAAATCATAGGCAACTCCTCAAAACTGCTGACATACTTATCTACCGGAAAGGTGATACTGGCCGATGATTTAAGCGGGCATCAGGCCTCTCACCTTTTGCTTTCAGTTCAATCGCGCGAGGAATATGTTTCAAAATTTGAACACACCATACGCAACCTTGCAGAGCTTAACAACAAGTCAAACAGCAGTGCGCGCAAACTTTTTGCAGAGCAGCACACCTATTCAAAACAAGTGGAGCGCATAGAAACCATCATTAGCAACACCCTTGCCCCTTGACTCCGCTGGTAACCGTGATAATGCCTGCACGAGACGTGGCTGCTTATGTGGCAGACGCTGTGGAAAGTGTATTGGCTCAGACCTACACCAACTGGCAACTGATAGTGATAGCCAATGCCTGTACCGACAACACAGAGGACATAGTGAGCAGGTATAAAGACAACCGCATAGCTGTAATTCACACCGATGAGCCAGGTCTGAGCAATGCCAGAAACATAGGCCTTGCAAACGCAAAGGGAGATTTCATTTGTTTTCTCGATGCTGATGACGTGTTGCCTCCCAATAGCCTGAAGTGTCGCGCTGAACTTTTGATGAGCGATAGTGCAGTCACTTTTGCAGATGGTTCAATGATTCAGTATGACGAAGCACTCACTAAGATTCACCACAGTTGGTCGCCCGATTTCACCGGCAGGCCTTACCGCGAAATGATGATGCTTTTTCCAAGGTGCTTTTGTGGCATCACATGGATGATAAGAAGAACCCCGCACATACAACTGAAGTTCGACATCAGCTACACTCACTTGGAAGACAGGGTTTTCTTTCTTTCTATAGCAAGCCATGGTAACTATGCTGCAGTGAGTGAAACCACATACCACATCAGGCGTAGGCACGGCTCACTGATGACAAAGCTCAGTGCACTCGAGAAAGCATACGTACGATACATGAAACATGTAAAGGAGATTGGCGAATTGGATGGCGGCACTTTGCGAAAACAAAAGCAATTGTTTCATCACATGTTTTTTCGCACCTATTTGAAAAATTACCGCGTGGCTGGTGCATTGCGCCACCTTTGGTTCATGGCAATTGCGCGTCAATGAGAAATAAGCCTCTTCACATCCTCATCATCAGTACATGGGCATACTATGAGCCGCTGGCATGCAGCTATTTGCTGCCATACATAAGAGTACTGCGCGATGTGCTGCCGCACGGCAGCCACATCCATTTCATCACCATGGAAAAAGCACGGTTTAGTGTTCACAAGCAAACCGTGAAAGAGGAGAAAGTAAAACTTGCAGCCGAAGGCATCCATTGGCACACACACCAATATGTAAGTTTTGGTCTGCGGGCCATTGCTGCGTATGGTTGGCTAATTGCCCGGCTTTCTCTTTTGGTTTGGAAAAAAAAAATCAGCGTGCTCCATCCATTCGCGCCTGTGGCAGGAGCCGTAGCGCTGCACATAAAAAAACTAACTGGAAAAAAATTAGTACTCGACAGCTGGGAGCCACATGCCGAAAGCATGGTGGAAAGTGGTGTGTGGAATCGTGCATCGCTTGCGTTTCGTTTTCTTTTTCGCGCTGAAAAAAAACTGACACTGCGGGCAAACTACCTCATAGCCGCGTCCTCAAAAATGAAAAACTATGTGCAGGAAAAATGGAGTGTCGCACCTGCACGCGTTGCTTATAGACCAGCCTGTGTGGACTTAACGCTATTCGACCCTGCCAGATTCGACAAAGAAACGCTGCGAGAAAATTTCAGGCTGAAAAACAAAATTGTGGCTGTATGCACTGGCAAGCTCACTGGCATGTACCTCGGTATGGAAACAATGACATTGCTCAAAGCAGCGTCACATTTTTTCGGAGAAAAATTTCACGCCCTGCTCATCACCGAAACAGAACCTGAGTTGATAGAAGAATGGCGCAGCAACGTGAACTTGCCTTCCCATCAACTTACGATAATGACTGTGCCCTTTGAGCGCGTGCCGCAACTCTTGGCCATGGCCGACTTTGCCATCAATCCGCAAAAGCCACTGCCCAGCAAACGATATGGCACCCCTATCAAAGATGGCGAATACTGGGCCATGGGTTTGCCGGTAATACTCCCGCCTGACATCAGCGAAGATTCTGAAATAGCAGTGAATGAAAAGATTGGCGTGCTTTGGAATCCACATGAAAGTGATCACGACCTGTTGTTTCAGCAACTAACAACACTGATGAGTGATGGACAACTAAAACAGCGATGCAGACAAGCGGCTATGACATACAGAAATTTCGAACTTGCACACAAAGCCTATCGTGAGGTGTACAACCAATGGATGTAAACGAGGAGATATTTTTTACCCGAATAAGTACCGCAGACCTTCACCTTGCGCCACCAAACATTCAGCATGAACACAATCAAAAAAGGAAGCACCGTAGCCATTGCATACAGCCTGCACATAGACAATAGCGAAGGCGAGCTGATTGAAGAAATAACCAGCGCAGAACCAATGAACTTTGTAATTGGTGATGGCCAGGCCCTGCCCGCTTTGGAAAAAGCACTTGCAGGCAAATCAGCCGGTGATACCTTCAGTGTGCTCATCGCCTGTGCCGATGCACATGGCGAAGAATCAGACGACTCTTATGTAGAGTTTCCCAAAGAAACCTTCATAGATGATGAAGGCGAATTAGACGAGGACATGTTTGAGATTGGTGAAATCATCTACATGGAAAATGAGGAAGGCGATGAAGTACCCGCCATAGTAACAGAAGTAAAACTCAACAGCATAGTCCTCGACTTCAACCATCCGCTGGCGGGCGCAGATCTGTACTTCGCAGGCACCATCATCAGCGTGCATTAGTTTTTGCCTTACGCTCTGTTGACAATTTGCGGCAGGCACACCGCACTGTTTGCACTCATCAAGTTTATTCGCCACTGCATACTTCACAGCACACAAGTGGCAAGGTCATTATTCAAAACATCAGGTAGCACCATCAACTCCGTAAGCACTGTGGTGGGTATCACCTTTGTGCTGCTGCTGGTAGGTGTGCTCATTTCACTCTTTCTGCTGGGCGATGCACTAACCAAGCACTACCGCGGTCAGATAGTGGTGCAACTGCTGCTGAATGACAGCGCTGCTGAAAGCGAAATTCTTTCACTCAAAAAAAGATTAGAAGGCGAAGCCTCCACTGCTGCGGTTGTTTATACCTCAAAGGAGCAGGCAGTAGAAATAATGCAGGAGGAATTGGGAAAAGAATTTGTGGACTTCCTTGGCTACAATCCGCTGCCTGCAAGTTTAGATGTAACCCTTAATGCAGGTGTGACACCAGACGAGGCTTTCGAAAATACCATACGCGAGTGGCAGCAGAATGCTCTGATAAGTGAAGTGGTGTA
>JBJXFP010000028.1:0-18185 GCA_046155615.1 Flavobacteriales bacterium
TTACAGCAGCTTCGTTGAGCACCTTGGTAGTCTCCTGGAACGATGCGGCTGATATCCACGACTCAGTTTGCAGCGATGCACGGGTGATACCTTGCAGCATAGGCCTTGCAGTGGCTGTTACGGCAGGGCGGGCTTCTATCTGCTTTTTGTCTTTGCGCATCAGCAGGCTGTTTTCCTCGCGCAGTTGGCGCGTGCTTACTATCTGGCCAGTGAGGTAGCGGTCGGTGTCACCGGCCTCTACCACCACCATTTTGTCAAACAGCAGTTCGTTCTCTTCGAGGAATTCGGCTTTGTCCACGTTGGTAGCCTCTAAGAAGCGGGTGTCGCCCGGGTCGGTTATTTCCACCTTGCGCATCATCTGGCGCACTATCACTTCGAAGTGTTTGTCGTTGATCTTCACCCCTTGCAGGCGATATACTTCTTGTATTTCGTTTACCAAGTACTCCTGCACAGCAGTAGGCCCTTCGATGTCGAGTATGTCTGCTGGGGCAATGGCTCCGTCAGAAAGCTGCATACCGGCACGTACAAAGTCACCATCCTGCACCAATATGTGCTTGGAGAGTGGTACTAAGTATTTCTTCTCCTCGCCAGTGCGTGCCTTCACGCCTACCTCGCGGTTGCCGCGTTTTATCTTGCCATACTCTACTATACCGTCTATTTCGGTCACCACAGCCGGGTTGCTTGGGTTACGTGCCTCGAACAGTTCAGTCACCCTTGGCAGACCACCGGTGATGTCGCCACCCTTGCTTCCGCTGCGTGGTATCTTCACCAATATGGTTCCTTTGGTAATCTTCTGTGCGTTTTCCACATTGAGGTGGGCGCCCACAGGCAAGCTGTAAACTTTTACCACCTCTTTGTTGCGCACTATTTCAATGCTCGGGTTCTTCTTTTTGTCTTTGGTTTCTATCACCACCTTTTCAGAGAATCCGGTTTGTTCGTCCAATTCTGTTCTGAAGGTGATGCCCTCCTCTACTGCGTCAAACTTGATGGTACCATCTTCTTCTGTAATGATTACGCTGTTGTACGGATCCCAATCGCAGATTTTGTCGCCTTTCTTCACAGCCTTGCCGGGTTTTACATACAATGTAGAACCATAAGGTATGATGGCGCTTGTAAGTGTGATTTGGGTTTTGTCGTCCACAATTTTCATTTCGGAGCTGCGGCTCACCACGATGGTTTGCAATTCACCCGTGTCGCTCATACGTGGCACGGTGCGCAGTTCTTCTATTTCTAATGTACCTGAGTACTTGGCTTTCAGGTCGCTTTCTACCGAGCCACCACCTGCGGTACCACCCGTGTGGAATGTGCGCAGGGTAAGCTGTGTACCCGGCTCACCAATACTCTGTGCGGCTATTACCCCTACTGCCAGGCCTTCCTGCACCAATCGTGCGGTAGCCAGGTCGCGTCCGTAGCACTTGCCACATACACCGCGCTTGCTTTCGCAGGTAAGCACCGAGCGTATTTCTACCTCTTCGATGCCAGCAGCGGCTATTGCATCTGCAAAATCCTCAGTGATGATGTCGCCACCTTCCATTATCAGTTCACCTGTATCAGGATGGGCTATGTCGTGCACAGCAGTGCGGCCCAGTATCCGGTCTTCGAGCGACTCTACCACATCATCAGCTTTTTTCAAAGCCGTGGCCACAAGTCCGCGCAGCGTACCGCAGTCCACTTCGTTGATTATTACGTCCTGGGCCACGTCCACCAAACGTCTGGTGAGGTAACCAGCGTCAGCCGTTTTCAAAGCTGTATCCGCAAGACCCTTACGCGCACCGTGGGTGGATATGAAGTACTCAAGAATCGAAAGTCCTTCTTTGAAGTTGGCAAGGATGGGGTTCTCGATGATGTCCTGACCACCGCTGGCTGCGTTTTTCTGTGGCTTGGCCATCAGTCCGCGCATACCTGCAAGCTGGCGTATTTGTTCTTTAGAACCACGTGCACCGGAGTGGAACATCATGTATATGCTGTTGAAGCCTTCCTGGTCTTTCTCAAGGCGCTCCATCAGGATGTTAGTCAGTTTGCTGTTGGTATTGGTCCAGATGTCAATCACCTGGTTGTAACGTTCGTTGTTGGTAATGAGACCCATGTTGTAGCTCTCAAATACTTCCTTCACCTTTTTAGCAGCATCGGCTACGAGTTTATCCTTTTCGGGCGGCACTACCACATCAGTCAGTTTGAATGAAAGGCCACCGCGGAAAGCCCAGCTATAGCCAAGGTCTTTCATATCATCAAGGAACCTGGCAGTGCGCGCTATGCCCACGTGCTTCAGGATGTCACCAATGATGTCGCGCAGGGCTTTTTTGGTCAGTACTGCGTTGATGAAACCCACTTCCCTTGGCACTACTGTATTGAACAATACGCGGCCGGTGGTGGTGTCTATGATGGTGGTGTTGCCAGCCGCATCAGTCCAGCGCACTTTGATGTGTGCATGCAGGTCGAGCTGACCATGGTCGAATGCAATGGATACTTCCTCAGCAGAGTAGTATGTTTTGTTTTCGCCCAGAGCAGGGTGTTCTTTGGTTCCCTTGCGGCTCTTGGTTATGTAATACAGGCCAAGTACCATGTCTTGCGATGGCACTGTGATAGGTGCACCGTTGGCAGGGTTCAGGATGTTGTGCGAAGCCAGCATGAGCAGTTGTGCTTCCAATATGGCAGCGCTGCCCAGCGGTACGTGCACGGCCATCTGGTCACCGTCAAAGTCAGCGTTGAATGCGGTACACACAAGGGGATGCAGCTGAATGGCTTTGCCTTCTATCAGCTTAGGCTGAAATGCCTGAATACCGAGACGGTGCAGCGTTGGAGCACGGTTGAGCAACACAGGGTGTCCTTTCAATACGTTCTCCAATATGTCCCACACTACGGCTTCTTTCTTATCTACTATTTTCTTGGCACTCTTCACCGTTTTCACTATACCCCTTTCTATCATCTTGCGGATGATGAATGGCTTGAAGAGTTCTGCGGCCATGTCCTTTGGCAGTCCACACTCGTGAAGTTTCAACTCGGGGCCTACAACAATTACCGAACGGGCGCTGTAGTCAACACGTTTACCAAGCAGGTTCTGGCGGAAACGGCCTTGCTTGCCTTTGAGTGAGTCAGAGAGTGACTTCAGCGGGCGGTTGCTTTCAGTCTTCACTGCTGATGATTTGCGGCTGTTGTCAAACAAAGAGTCAACAGCTTCCTGAAGCATACGTTTCTCGTTACGGAGAATCACTTCAGGGGCTTTTATTTCCACTAATCTTTTCAGACGATTGTTGCGGATAATCACCCTGCGATAAAGGTCATTGAGGTCAGAGGTGGCGAAACGTCCGCCATCCAATGGCACCAATGGACGCAGTTCGGGTGGTATCACCGGTACTACCTTGGTTATCATCCACTCCGGGCGGTTTACCACGCGTGTGTTTGCATCGCGGAAGGCCTCTACCACCTGAAGGCGTTTCAGAGCTTCGTTCTTGCGCTGCTGGCTTGTTTCGTTGTTGGCTTTGTGGCGCAGGTCATAGCTCAGCTCGTCTAATTTCACACGGCTGAGTAGGTCGTACAATGCCTCCGCACCCATCTTAGCTACAAATTTGTTGGGGTCTTTGTCGTCTAAGTATTGGTTGTCTTTGGGCAGCTTTTCGGCTATGTCTATGTACTCCTCTTCGGTGATGTAGTCATACACATTCAGTGCATTGCCTTCGGCATTCACAGCAGGGCCGGGGTTTATCACCACATAGCGTTCGTAGTAGATAATCTGATCCAGCTTTTTGGTAGGCAGTCCGAGCAGGTAGCCAATCTTGTTGGGCAGTGAGCGGAAGTACCAGATGTGAGCCACAGGCACACTCAGTGTGATGTGGCCGGTACGCTCCCTGCGCACTTTCTTTTCAGTTACCTCTACTCCGCAGCGGTCGCACACTATGCCTTTGTAGCGTATGCGCTTGTACTTGCCGCAGTGGCATTCGTAGTCCTTTACAGGACCAAATATTTTTTCGCAGAAAAGGCCATCGCGCTCCGGCTTGTATGTTCGGTAGTTGATGGTTTCGGGTTTCAAAACTTCACCGTGCGAGCGCTCCAGAATCTCTTCAGGAGAGGCCAGACTGATGGTGATTGATCTAAAATCGCTCGTTGGGCGAGCTACTTTTTTTGCCTGCAGCATATTGTGTTGTTGTGTGTTCTAAGTGTTGTTTGAAAAATAGAAAAACAGATTCAATCAAAGCTTGAAGTACGCCCCTGATATCTCAGGTATCAGGGGCATACTTTCAATTATCCTGTTGTTTGGTTCAATGATATGTTTAATCCAAGTCCGCGCAATTCATGCAGCAATACATTGAAAGATTCGGGTATGCCCGGTAGTGGCATATTCTCGCCTTTCACAATGCATTCGTAAGCCTTAGCACGTCCCAGCACATCATCCGATTTCACTGTAAGTATTTCTTGCAGAATGTTGGCAGCACCAAATGCTTCCAAAGCCCACACTTCCATCTCACCAAAGCGCTGACCACCAAACTGAGCTTTACCACCAAGGGGCTGCTGGGTGATGAGCGAGTATGGCCCGATAGAACGAGCGTGCATCTTGTCGTCCACCATGTGCGAGAGTTTAATCATGTAGATAACACCCACAGTGGCTTGCTGCTCGAAGCGTTCGCCAGTGCCACCATCGTAGAGGTAAGTAACACCCCAGCCAGGCACACCGGCTTCGATGGTAATGCTTTCGATTTGGTCAAGCGTTGCACCGTCAAATATGGGTGTAGCATAGCGCTTGCCGAGTTTTTGACCGGCCCATCCCAATACGGTTTCGTATATCTGACCAAGATTCATCCTTGATGGTACGCCAAGCGGGTTCAGTACGATATCCACAGGAGTTCCGTCTTCCAGGAATGGCATGTCCTCATCACGAACGATTTTGGCCACGATGCCTTTGTTGCCATGGCGACCAGCCATCTTATCACCCACGCGCAGTTTGCGTTTTTGAGCTATGTGCACCTTGGCAAGTTTCACTATACCTGCTGGTAGTTCATCTCCCACAGTCAATTGGAATTTCTTGCGCTTGTATGCGCCCAGCACTTCGTTGAAACGCAGGTTGAAGTTGTGAACGCAGCGCTTGATAAGGCTGTTGGTCGGTTCATCCTTGGTCCATCCATCGGCATTGATAACACTGAAGTCGAGTGTTTGCAATGCTTTTGCAGTGAATTTGGTTCCCTTCTTCACTTGCTCCTCGCGGAAGTAGTTGTACACGCCCTGGCAAGTCTGGTCTTTCACAATGGCTATCAGTTTGTCAACCAGTACCTTCTTTAACTCAGCCACCTCTTTCTCATGTTCTTTGTCGAGGGCTTCTACGATGGCCTTTTCATTGGTCTTCGCAGGTTTCTTGTCTTTGATGGTGCGGGAGAAAAGTTTCTTTTCAATCACCACTCCGCTTGCACTTGGTGGCACTTTCAGGGATGCATCTTTTACATCGCCTGCCTTGTCACCGAATATGGCGCGGAGAAGTTTCTCTTCTGGTGTCGGGTCAGTTTCACCTTTAGGTGTAATTTTTCCGATAAGAATATCACCTTCCTTCACCTCTGCTCCCACCCGGATGATTCCGTTTTCGTCCAAATCTTTGGTAGCGTCTTCGCTCACGTTGGGTATGTCTGCAGTCAATTCTTCCACACCCCGTTTGGTGTCGCGCACCTCAGTAGTGTACTCGTCAATGTGGATAGAAGTGAAAATATCATCACGCACTACACGCTCGCTGATAACGATGGCATCTTCAAAGTTGTAGCCTTTCCATGGCATGAATGCCACCTTCAGGTTGCGGCCTATGGCCAATTCGCCACCCTTGGTGCTGTATCCTTCCACCATTATCTGACCATGCGAAACGCGCTCGCCTTTGGTCACTATTGGGCGCAGGTTGATGGTGGTGCTTTGGTTGGTCTTCATGAACTTACGAATGTTGTAAGTCTTCAGTGGCGAGTCGAAGCTTACCAATTCATCGGCTTCGCTTCGTTTGTAGCGCACACGTATTTCATTGGAGTCCACGTATTCTACGTTGCCATCACCTTCAGCAGTCAGAAGCACACGCGAGTCTTGCGCTACGCGGGCTTCGAGGCCTGTACCCACCAATGGCGCTTCTGGGCGCATCAATGGCACTGCCTGACGCATCATGTTGGAGCCCATCAGTGCACGGTTAGCATCATCGTGCTCCAGAAATGGAATGAGCGATGCTGCAATGGACGCAATCTGATTGGGGGCTACATCCATCAGGTGTAATTCACTTGGTGCAATTACCGGGAAGTCACCTTCTAATCGTGCTTTTACTGTTGCGTCTTTGAGGTTTCCTTTTTCGTCAATATTCGCATTGGCCTGTGCTATCACTTTGGTGTCCTCATCCTCAGCGGTGAGGTAGGTTACACCTTTGTCGTTCATCACGGCTCTACCATCTTCTACTTTGCGGTAAGGCGTTTCAATGAAACCGAGACGGTTTATTTTGGCATAAACACAAAGTGAGGAGATAAGACCAATGTTTGGCCCTTCAGGAGTTTCAATGGTGCAAAGGCGACCATAGTGGGTGTAGTGAACGTCACGAACCTCGAAGCCGGCACGCTCACGTGAAAGACCACCGGGGCCAAGGGCAGACATTCTGCGCTTGTGCGTTACCTCAGCCAGCGGATTGGTTTGATCCATGAACTGAGAAAGCTGGTTGGTGCCGAAGAATGAGTTGATAACAGAAGAAAGTGTCTTCGCATTTATCAGGTCAATGGGCGTGAACACCTCATTGTCACGCACGTTCATGCGCTCGCGAATGGTGCGGGCCATACGTGCAAGACCTACGGCAAATTGATTGTATAACTGTTCACCAACGGTACGGACACGTCTGTTGCTCAAGTGGTCTATATCGTCCACATCAGCCTTTGAGTTCACCAGCTCTATCAAATACTTGATGATTTGAATGATGTCGTCCTTGGTCAGGGTGCGGCTTTCCGTAGCGTTGCTGTTCAGCTTGCGGTTGATGCGGAAGCGGCCTACTTCACCCAAATCATAACGTTGTTCGGAGAAGAATAATTTATCAATCACCTGACGGGCAGTTTCCAAATCAGGCGGTTCAGCATTGCGCAGCTGGCGGTAGATATATTCCACCGCTTCTTTTTCTGAGTTTGACGTGTCCTTCTGCAGGGTGTTGTGTATAAGCGTGAAGTCAGCAGAGTTGCTTTCTTCTTTGTGCAGAATGATTGCTTTTGCACCGCTGTCTGCTATCACATCTATGTGATGGTTTTCCAACACTGTTTCGCGGTCGAGTACCACCTCGTTGCGCTCAATGGATACCACCTCACCGGTGTCTTCATCCACAAAGTCTTCAATCCATGTTTTCAGAACACGTGCTGCAAGCCTGCGGCCCAGCACACGTTGTATGCCTGCCTTAGAAACTTTCACTTCTTCAGCAAGGTTGAATATTTCAAGTATTTCGCGATCGCTCTCATAACCGATAGCGCGCAAAAGAGTAGTCACAGGAAGTTTTTTCTTGCGGTCGATGTATGCATACATCACGTTGTTGATGTCCGTAGCAAACTCAATCCACGATCCGCGGAATGGGATGATACGCGCACTGTACAACTTGGTGCCGTTGGCATGGCGGCTTTGGCCGAAGAATACACCAGGTGAACGGTGCAACTGGGACACGATAACGCGCTCGGCTCCATTGATTACAAATGATCCCTGAGGAGTCATGTATGGGATGGTTCCCAGATAAACGTCTTGCACGATAGTCTCAAAGTCTTCGTGTTCAGGGTCGGTGCAATAAAGCTTAAGCTTTGCCTTAAGCGGAACGCTGTATGTAAGCCCTCGCTCGATGCACTCATCAATGGTATAGCGAGGCGGATCAATGAAGTAGTCGAGGAATTCGAGTACGAACTGGTTGCGCGTGTCAGTGATAGGGAAGTTTTCTGAGAAAACTTTGAATAGGCCTTCATGGCTTCTGTTTTCAGGGTTTGTTTCCAATTGGAAAAATCCTTTAAAAGAAGCGAGCTGAATTTCCAGAAAATCAGGATATTCATAGAAACTTTTGGTGGATGAGAAGTTGTGCCTTTCATCCGTTTTTTTCTGTGTTGCCAAGTCCTTGGGGTTGTTTTTGTTGAAAGTTGTTTTCAAAAAATGCAGGCTACAGCGTGAAGCCCGTGTGCAGCATAAGCAGGCAGCGGAAAGCCATCGTGGGTCTTCTTGCCTTTAGAGTGTGTGGTGTTTGCTGATGTCACCACACAAAAACAAGTTTAGGTCTTCTCCACATAGGAGAAGACCTAAACTAAGTTTCAATGAGTTGTGATATTACTTGATCTCAACTTTGGCTCCTGCTTCTTCAAGTTGTGTTTTCAAAGCCGCAGCTTCGTCTTTGGTAACACCAGTCTTGAGAGGCGAAGGGGCCTTGTCTACTGCATCCTTAGCTTCTTTCAGACCAAGACCTGTGAGGTCTTTTACCAATTTCACTACGGCAAGTTTGTTAACGCCACCCTCAAGGAGGATAACATCAAATGCAGTTTTCTCTTCAGCAGCAGCGGCTGCGCCACCACCACCACCGGCCATCATTACCGGTGCAGCAGCAGCCGGTTCGATTCCGTATTCGTCTTTAAGTATTGTGGCCAGCTCGTTTACTTCTTTTACTGTAAGGTTTACGAGGCTTTCTGCCATTGCTTTCAAATCAGCCATTTTATTTATTGATTTTAAAAGGTTGTTTTAATTAATTGAATTGTGATTTTTACTTGATCAGGCATTTCTCTCCTCGAGTGCCTTAACGAGGCCGGCCACCTTATGCCCTGCGTTGCTTTGCAATGCGGATATAACGTTTTTGGCAGGTGATTGCAGCAGACCGATGATGTCACCGATGAGTTCGTTTTTGCTCTTAAGCGCAACGAGCGAATCGAGTTGGTCAGCACCTACATAACAATCTTCCTGAATGAATGCCGCTTTGAATTGCGGCTTTTCAGCATGTTTCTTCCTGAAATCTTTGATGAGGCGTGCTGGAGCATTGCCTACTTCAGCATACATCACGGCAGTGTTGCCTTTGAGTGCAGCATAAAGTGGGCTATAGTCTTTGCCTTCAGCGTTCTCCATTGCCTTTTGCAAAAGGGTGTTTTTGACAACACGCATTTTGATACCGGCTTTGAAGCATTCGCGTCTAAGTGCACTGGTAGCCTCTGCATTCAGGGATGTGGTATCGGTCAAGTAGAAGATTTCGTTGTTTTTCAACTCATCCGCCAACTCTGCGATAGCTTGATTCTTTTGGTCTTTTGTCATAAAGAATTTCCTCCGAGTTTTAAGTTACCAGTGATTTAGCTCACTGATTTTGGTTCAACTGATACTCCGGGACTCATTGTAGAGCTCATAGAAATGCTCTGTACATAAGTGCCCTTGGCTGAAGATGGTTTCAGCTTCACGATAGTAGAAAGCAGTTCGTGAGCATTGTCTGCCAGTTTACCTGCTTCAAAAGAAACACGACCGATGCTCGCATGTACGATACCTGTCTTGTCCACTTTGAAGTCAATGTTACCGGCTTTCTTCTCTGTTACTGCTTTTCCAACATCCATCGTAACGGTTCCCGTTTTTGGGTTTGGCATAAGGCCGCGTGGTCCGAGTACTCGGCCCAGCGCACCTACCTGCCCCATTACGTTGGGTGTGGTAATAATTACATCCACATCGGTCCATCCGCCTTTTATCTTTTCAATGTAGTCGTTCAGACCAACATAGTCGGCACCGGCTGCTGTGGCCTCTGCTTCCTTGTCAGGTGTGCAGAGTACAAGCACTTTGATTGTTTTGCCGGTACCATGTGGCAGCGACACAGTGCCGCGTACCATCTGGTTGCTCTTCTTCGGGTCCACACCAAGGCGAACAGCGATATCCACTGAAGCATCGAACTTCGTGGTTGTGATTTTCTTCACAATTGTGGCTGCGTCAGGCAGGTTGTATGCTTTTTCAGCATCGAACTTGCTTTCGGCAACTTTTCTGTTTTTTGTGATTCTTCCCATTGCTGTTTTTCTTGTTTGAAAAAATTTAGAAAGGGGCTGTTCCTGTAACCTGAATACCCATACTGCGTGCTGTACCGGCTACCATTTTCATGGCACTTTCTACAGTGAAACAGTTGAGGTCAGGCATTTTGTCTTCTGCTATGGCTTTCACCTGTTCCCAGGTTACTTGGCCAACCTTTTGGCGGTTTGACTGTGCGGCACCCTTTTTTGCCTTAGAGGCATCGAGGAGCTGAACAGCGGCTGGTGCAGTTTTGATGATAAAGTCAAACGACTTATCAGTGTAAACTGTGATCAGCACAGGGCATACTTTGCCAGCTTTATCCTGAGTCCTTGCATTGAATTGCTTGCAGAATTCCATGATGTTGACACCTTTGGAACCCAGCGCAGGACCAACAGGAGGAGCAGGGTTAGCAGCACCGCCTTTGATTTGCAGTTTGACGAATCCAGATACTTCTTTCGCCATTTTTGCTTTTGTTGTTTATTTGAGTTGTGCGTGGCTTTGCAAGGGGAAGCTGAATTGTAACATTTGTCTAAATTCAATGCGCACCACACGCTTTTTAATTCAATTTGTCAATTTGTGAATTTGAATATTGCCTATCATTTTCAAATTCTCACATTAGGTCATTCTTTTTCTACCTGCATATATCCCAGCTCTACCGGGGTTTTGCGGCCAAATATTTTCACCATCACTTTCAACTTCTTCTTTTCTTCGTTTATTTCTTCTATCACTCCGCTGAAGTTGTTGAACGGGCCGTCTATCACCTTCACATTTTCGCCTATTACAAATGGTATGTTCAGTTCTTCTCCACTCTCAGCCAATTCATCTACTTTACCAAGTATTCTATTTACTTCAGATATACGCAGCGGTATCGGGTCTCCTTTTTTCTCAGCTCCCAGGAAGCCAATCACATTCGTAATGTTCTTGATGATATGCGGTACTTCGCCTATCAGTGCTGCTTCTATCAATACATATCCCGGCAGATAACTTCTCTCCTTGCTCACCTTTTTGCCATTGCGCATCTGGAATACTTTCTCCGTAGGAATGAGCACTTGCGAAACGAATTCAGACATACCGCGAGCTTTTATCTCGCTTTCTATGTACTCCTTCACTTTTTTTTCCTTGCCGCTTATCGCACGCACCACATACCATTTTTTTTCAAAATCAGCCATGCTTCCTGTCTTTTTTCCTTGTTAGAAATATTTGAGTTGATATTGAAAAAAATCAAGGTGTGATGAATCCAACCATTCCTTGCCATACCGAATCATTGGTGCCACTCACACCAAAAATGAAATCCATTAGGAAAATAAGTAACGTAAGAATGCCAGTGGTTACAAATACCAGCACTGTGCTTTCTTGAAGCTCTGCCCATGTAGGCCAGGTTACTTTGTGCAACAACTCGTTGTAAGATTCTTCGAGGTATGTTTTTATTCCTGCCATATTCTATTTGTTTGTCGGTTCTGCCTTTGTTATAGGCATTGCCTGCATATTTCTCAAGTTGCACGGGCACCTGGATTCGAACCAAGATCAACGGTTTTGGAGACCGCTATTCTACCATTGAACTATGCCCGTTTTTCAAAGGCATTGTGCCTGCCTTTATCACGTTTCGTCTTTAAACGTGAAAGTGAAGATGAAATCTTTCGAGGGATTTCACCTTCACATATCTATATCCAGCGCTTATATATTAAGCGATGATGTCAGTAACCTGACCAGCACCCACTGTACGTCCACCTTCGCGGATTGCGAAACGAAGACCTTTGTCCATCGCGATAGGTGCAATAAGGTTTACTTCGATGGTAACGTTGTCACCGGGAAGTACCATTTCGCGACCTGCCTCAAGGTTGATCTCACCTGTAACGTCAGTTGTGCGGAAGTAGAACTGAGGGCGGTATTTGTTGTGGAAAGGAGTGTGGCGACCGCCTTCTTCTTTCTTCAACACATATATCTCAGCCTTGAACTTGGTGTGCGGAGTGATAGAGCCTGGCTTGGCTATTACCATACCTCTGCGTATATCGTTCTTTTCTATACCGCGCAGCAGCAGACCTACGTTGTCACCAGCCTCGCCACGGTCAAGTATTTTGCGGAACATCTCAACACCGGTAACGGTTGACTTCAACTTTTGATCATTGAATCCGATGATATCCACCTCTTCGCCAGAGTTGATAACACCACGCTCGATGCGACCTGTAGCCACAGTGCCACGACCAGTGATGGTGAAAACGTCTTCAACTGACATCAGGAAAGGCTTGTCCACTTCACGCGGAGGAATTGGAATCCATGTGTCAACAGCATCCATCAGTTCCATTATTTTCTCTACCCATTTGGCATCACCGTTCAATCCACCAAGTGCTGAACCACGGATGATTGGAGTGTTATCACCATCATATTCGTAGAAGCTAAGAAGCTCACGGATTTCCATCTCAACGAGGTCAAGAAGTTCACCATCGTCCACCATGTCCACTTTGTTCATGAACACAACGATTTTTGGAACACCAACCTGGCGGCCCAAAAGGATGTGCTCACGAGTTTGTGGCATTGGACCATCTGTAGCAGCTACTACAAGTATGGCACCGTCCATTTGGGCAGCACCTGTTACCATGTTCTTCACATAGTCAGCGTGACCAGGACAGTCTACGTGTGCATAGTGTCTTGCAGCAGTTGAATATTCAACGTGTGCAGTGTTAATGGTGATACCGCGCTCTTTCTCTTCTGGTGCGTTGTCGATAGATGCGAAGTCTCTTTTTTCTGAAAGACCCTTACTCGCCAATACCATGGTAATAGCTGCGGTCAGAGTGGTCTTTCCGTGGTCAACGTGACCAATTGTTCCAATATTCACGTGGGGTTTGGAACGGTCGAAATTCTCTTTTGCCATTGTTGTTTGTTGTTTTTATCTAGATAAATTTTAATAAAGTACGTACCTGTTTGTTCTTTTGAATAGCTTGATTTTATTGCTTCAGTTCTTTTACACTTCCTTTTTAAGGCTTCGAACTTTTCATGTTTGCTGCATGTGAGGTTCAACGTCTTTTTTTCAATTGAGCTGTTGATGAGAATTGAACTCACGACCTCTTCCTTACCAAGGAAGTGCTCTACCCCTGAGCTACAACAGCATGTATGAATTCAAAATTTCATGTTTCAAATTTCAAATGGTGAGTGAACCCCATGTGAAATTAGAAATCTGGAATCTGAAATTCATTCCTGGAGCGGGAGACGAGGCTCGAACTCGCGACATTTAGCTTGGAAGGCTAATGCTCTACCAACTGAGCTACTCCCGCAAAACAATTCCAAATTTCAGCTTTCAAATCGTAGCGGATTTGAAATTTCTAATTTGAAATTCAATTAGTGGGGAGTGGTGGATTCGAACCACCGAAGTCGTAAGACAACAGATTTACAGTCTGTCCCATTTGGCCACTCTGGTAACTCCCCAAGTTGGTTTCACTTTTCGCATTTGAGGTAGTGGCCTGGAAAAGGGAAAAAGAGCCGGTGGAGGGATTCGAACCCCCGACCAGCTGATTACAAATCAGCTGCTCTGGCCAGCTGAGCTACACCGGCATTATGCTCTAAAATCAAGTATTTCAAAGAACTTTTGCGCTTGCAAAAACGCAGTTCCGCTTTTTTTGCGGGGGCGCAAATGTAGAAGAACTTGAACACTGTCAATGTGTGTGGTAAAAAAAAATCATTGATTTATGAAAAAAAGAAATGCGCATTTCGCAAACCCACAACTGGCAAGCACTACAGCGTGTCCATTTGCCAATTGAAGTTTTGCACGTGCATTAGTGAATTAGCATAAATGCATAGCGTGTGACATTGAGAGACCAACGATGATTGTAATGATGAAGCAAAAACAAACGGTGGCTATTTGATACTGATTCTACTTTTCGCCACGCCAAATCGAAATCGGAATTTTTTTATTTGAACGAAAAAGAACATAATGATAGTAGCCCTGAAAAATCTTTGTAAGAAAAATCCAAAAACATCAAAGTGGATGATGATGGCTACAGCCGGAGCAGTACTCGTAGTGTTCGGTTCAGCCGGAAACCGCAAGCACACCTACCGCTACCACAGCCATGCTGAGATGCTGCAATACCGCAGTATGCAGCAGGGCGACCTGCCGGTGAATACCAGCGACATGTTCATAGGCTCCGGCAAGTGCGCGGGCTGCCACGGTGTAGATGGTGCTGCCAACCCCATAGCCAACATAACCAGTGAAGGTGAGAATGTAAGTCCATCAGAAAACTGGCGGGCTACGATGATGGCCAACAGCAGCAAAGACCCTTTCTGGCTGGCTAAGGTGCAGCATGAGATAGCTGTGAATCCGCAGCATGAGGCATTGCTCATAAACAAGTGTACAAGCTGCCACGCACCACTTGGGCGGTTCGAAGCAGTGCATGATGGCATAGAGAACTACACCATGGAGATGCTGGCCGCTGACTCCTTAGCGCGTGATGGTGTGAGCTGCATGGCCTGCCACTCGCAGCAGATAGAGACTACGGGCAATGTATTCTCAGGTGAGCTTACATACAATGCCGACACAGTATGGGGACCGCTGCTCGACATAGCCGAAGGCGAGCCACCGATGTACGCACCCATCATGACCAACTTCGTTTTGGTAGAGCCTGTTGGCTTAGAAAAATTTTCGCAATCAGAAACATGCGCAGGCTGCCACAGCTTGGTGACACACACTGTGGATCTGGAAGGCGAATTCAACGGCAACCACTTTATAGAACAGGCCACCTACCACGAGTGGCTCAACAGCACCTTCAGCACAACGGGGGCATACGATGATGAATGCCAGGGCTGCCACATGCCGCGCACCACCGAGCCAATCATTTTAGCTAGCGGCTATACCTTTTTGCCTCACAGGGAGCCTTACGGGCAGCACTGGCTCGTGGGCGGCAACACCTTCATGCTGGAGTTGATGAAAGACCATATAGAAGAGTTGGACATAACAGCCACCGAAGAGCACTTCAATACCGTGATAGACCGCACCACACAACAACTGCAAAACCAAACAGCCACGCTGGAACTGATAACAGATGATATAGATGGCGACACCGCACGATACACCGTGAAGCTAACCAACTTAGCCGGACACAAATTCCCCAGTGGCTACCCCAGCCGCAGGGCATATATCGAATTGGTAATGACCGATGTGGACGGCAACGAAATATTTCACTCAGGCGAACTGATGCCCGACTACGAAGTGTATGGCCAAAATGCTGACTGGGAACCGCACTATGATGTGATAACCAACGATGATGAAGTACAGATATATGAAATGGTGATGGCAGATGTGAATGGCAATGTGACCACCGTGCTGGAGCGTGCTGACCACTTGATAAAAGACAACCGCTTGGTGCCTGAGGGATTCAGTGTGTTGCACGCGGCATACGACACCACCATGATTGTTGGTGGTGCTGCAACAGACCCCAACTTCAACCACATAGCCGGTGTGGAAGGCACTGCAACTGACGAGGTGCACTACCACATACCGGTGAGTGGCATAAGTGGTGTGGTAACGGTAAGTGCAAGGCTGATGTACCAAAGCCTGCCGCCCAAATGGAACGAAGAAATGTTCAGTGTGGACAATCCCGTTATCAACGAATTTGAAACCATGTACTTAGAACAAGGCGCTGAACCGGTAGAGGTAGCGGCCAGCGAGACCTACAGCACATTAGTGCATACAGAGCGCTATGCAGACTTTTTCCGCATAAGCCCCAACCCCACCTACAACGGCCAGGTGCGCATAGATGCTGGCAAAGACCTGATAAAGGAAATAAGCATTTACGCCATCAGTGGAGCGCTGATTGAAAAACTGCGAATCAACCAAAGCAATGCAGTAATAACGCTACCCAAAACCACCGGCACCTACTTGCTTGAAGTAACTACCAACCGTGGCAGCCGCGTGGAGAAAGTGCTGAGGAGGTAGGCATAGGCTGTTGGCTGTTGGCCTTTGGCCTTTAGCTGGTACCTGCCCCTTCGGGGGTGATTGCCTTGAATGGCATCCCTCACGAAGGGGTCATTCCACATGTAGCGCAGTCCCTGCAGCACAGCAGGGATGGAATCACTCCAGCCCCGCCCTCATGCGCAGCTCCTGCACCATCATAGCCGTGGCGCCCCACAGGGTGTGGCCGTGTACATCGAAGTAAGGAGCACGGAAGTGCACGTTGTATTTGGGTAGAAAGATTTCTTTTTCCTGGATGATGTCCGGCCTTAGAAAATTTTCTACAGGAAACTCGATGAGCTGCACCACTTCTGAAATATTGGGTGTGAAGCGCGGTTCACTGTGCATTATGCCCACATAAGGTTTCACTATGAAGTGGCTGGGTGGTATATACACTTCGCTTAGCTCGCCTGCTACTTCTATCGCGGCAGGCTCTACTCCTACTTCTTCCATGGTTTCGCGCAGCGCGGTTTGCACAAGGGTTTCACCCTCCTCTTTTTTTCCACCGGGAAAACTGAGCTGCCCGCTATGAACACCCTGCCCCTCGGGCCGCAGCATGAAGAGGGTGTGCCACACATCTTCTCTCTTATATAATAGCATCATCACCGCGCTCTCCCTTGGTGGCGGAGTTTTGAGCCTTGCCTCTGCCGCTGTTTCGCGCACGTAGCTGCGCATGCTGGCAAAGGCCGCATCGGGCGGCAGCTCGTTGCTCAGTATGGTAATTAGCTTGGTAAGGGTGAGTGGATAGGACACGGATGACACAGATAAAAACGGATTTTCACAGATACTTTCCTAACTCTTAATCGCAAGCTATCACACGCTGGTAGCACCCTTTTTTGACACCCGCAGTGAACCACGATTCGCCAGCAATGTCAATAAAAGGTGTGCCGGCATAGCCTGCTCCATCCATTATGCTGTTGGTACTGATGAATTTGAAATTTTCGCCAGCGGGATTGCAAAGTGGTGGCCCCTGCCCATTGGTCATATTCATATAGTGTGTGGCATCGGTAAGGGGCTGATCGGTATCCACAAGGCAGTGGCGGAAGAGGTAAGTCTGAAACTCAGCGCCCTCACTATATATGTCCACCACACTCTCGTTGAAGTCAGTAAGGAATGCGCTGTTGCCAAACAGTATGCAGTTGTTGAATTCTGTGGCAAAGAGCTGGCGCACTTGTATGTTTTGATTTACATCCTGGTAATAATTGTTGAGCGCAAATGCCGGTGCTGTGCGCGCTCCACCTGCCCAGTAGTTGGCAAAGGTGCAATTGTCCACCTGATAGCGCCCGCCATAGATGAATGCCGCGCAGCTTTGGCCGCAGTTGCCCACCAGCACATTTTTAGCCTCTATAGTAGCACCCTGACCCAGCAGGCCCGTGCCTGCCATGTTCAGTATTTTGCTATTGCTGATGCGCAAGGCATACGAACCCGGTATGGCCGCATCCACCGCAGTGGTGTCCACCTGTATGCCCACATTGCCATTGCGCAGGTTGCAGTAGTTGATGGTGCAGCAGCCGCTCTCATATATCCAGATGCCCCCGCGCACTATGCTGGCTATCTGTGGCCCTACGCCTGTCTCCACAGGGCAGTCCAACTGTATGCCCCACTGCCCGGGCAGGTTGGCATACTCCGCCTCTAAGCGGTCGCCCTGAAAGGTCACCTCGTTGTTCAGTTCACCATTTATTTCTAAGCAGCCTTTATATACATAGATGCCACTTTTGGAGTGGCAATACACCTCCACACCAGGGTTGATGGTGAGGGTAACGCCCTCGTCCACCGCCACTATGCCGTAGATAACGTGCGGCTTGCTGTTGTCCCACACTGTATCCTCAGAAATGATTTCAGAAATAGGATCGCCACAATCATTCAGCCCGCCATGGAAGTAAGCATCACGGCCCCAGGCATTGAGCAGCACACGTTGCAGGGTGCCGTTGGTGGTAAACTCCAGGTGGTCTTCCACCACAAAGTCGGCATTGCCCGCACCGGGGTCCACGGTTACTTCCACAAAAACCCAGATGCTGTCGTTGGGCAATATCTCCATGTCATGCACCTCCGGCCCATCCACCCCATCCACATTGAAGCGGTATTGTGAGGCGCTGCCCGTATTCAGTTTTATATCAGAAATTAGGATGCTCTCATCGTGACTGTTGTACACCTTCAGGTATTGGGTGGTGCTGCCTACGGTGCTGAATGTGGTGTCAAAAAGAATTGTATCTCGTGAGAAAGTAAGGAGCGCACCGGGGTCGGTAATGAAGCGCTGCTTGTGGCAGCGGGTAAG
>JBJXFP010000063.1:0-59882 GCA_046155615.1 Flavobacteriales bacterium
GTGCGGCAGTGCAAAAACTGATGATGCAGTTAGACAAAGAGCAAGAGATACTGATGAATGTGGCCGACATGATTACACAGACTTACATAGCTGAAAGCACCTTGCTCCGCACAGAAAAATTAGTTGGTATAAAGGGCGAAGCTGCATGCAAAGAACAAATTGAAATGATGAAAGTCTGCTTCTATGATGCTTCTGAAATTATTGGAAGTGCCGGCAAAGAAGCACTGTGCAGCTTTGCTGATGGAGATGAACTGCGCATGATGGCTATGGGTATGAAACGCTTTACAAAGATGGAAATATTCAATGTAAAAGATGCTCGAAGAGTCATTGCAGCAAAATTGATTGAAGCTAACACCTATTGTTATTGATTAAAATAGCATGATAACCTTAAAACGTTATCAAAGCCAATGATAACCTTAAAACGTTATCAAAGCCAATGATAACCTCTGGAGGTTATCATGTATATTTGGCCGATAAACAATCATTCGATGATAACGGTAATAACAGGAGACATAAAAAACTTCACCAGAATGAGTTTAGCAAAAAGGGAGAAATGCCTTGCTGACCTTAAGCGTTGTTTTGATTTTCTTAAAGAAGACAAAAAATTTACTTCGCTATTGGCCGGCCCCGAAGTAGCACGCGGTGATAGTTTCCAGTTTGCGATAAGCAATGCGGCCATGAGCCTGCGGGTGCCATTGATACTACAAACATTTTTTACGTTTGATATAGTAGTAGCTGTAGGCATTGGCAAAGAAGGCATCATACGCAAGCCGCTTGGCGAATCGGATGGGGAAGCTTTTTATATTTCCGGCAGAACCTTAGACAAAATGAAACACGCAGGTATGAGCATCATTGTAAAATCAAGAAGCCAATCCTTCAATGATGAAATGGAAACAAACTGCATGATGCTGGAGGCTATTACCTCGCGGTGGACCACTACACAGCGTGATGTCATGTTCTACAAACTGCTGAACTACACAGAGCGGGAAATAGCTGAGGTACTTCAGATAAGTCAACCCGCAGTGAACACACACTCCAAAGCATCAAACTGGAAAGCCATAGAGCGGCTTCTCAAAAGATTTGAACGCATAGCCTCTACATTGAAATGAATCAACAATGGAAACACTCTTCCTTGTCAAACTCATTCTGGCCCATCTCCTTGGTGATTTCATTCTACAGTCTAAGCGCACGGTAGAGCACAAGAAAGCGAAAAAAGTCGCTTCTATTCATCTATACCTGCATGGCCTCATACATGGTGCTCTGGTATGGATACTACTTTTTGAATGGCACTACTGGTGGGCAGCACTGTATGTCTTTGTTGTACACATACTCATTGATGCTCTCAAGTTATATCTGGATAGGAGGGAAAAATTGCATTGGTTCGTACTTGATCAGTTTCTGCATATAGCTTCCCTGATTATGCTTTGGCTTTTTGTCAATGACGTCAGTGTCCTTTGCCAATACACGCTTAATTTTCCGAATGAGCAATTTTTCACCATAGCAACAGCCTATGTATTTATCAGTTGGCCAGCCTCTTTCCTGCTTAAGGCCATGCTGAAAAGTTTTCAATTCAAACAAATAGAAGCCAACGAAAGCCTGCAGAATGCAGGGCAGGCCATTGGTATTCTTGAGAGAATTCTTACGCTCACCTTCATTCTGATTAGCCAGTATGAGGTGATTGGCTATTTAATTGCTGCCAAATCTTTACTGCGTTTTCGCGAGGGAAACAGCCATGAACCACGCATACAAACTGAATACCTAATCATTGGAACATTACTAAGTTTCATGACTTCTCTTCTGGTTGGCCTGTCAATAAAGGCTTTCATAGCCATATAACCTTAAAACATTATAATGGGCAATGATAACCTCTAGAGGTTATCACCCATCCTTTTTAGAATTTCTCTATCGCACCAAGGCCGAACAAGGCAAAATCATACTTCACAGGATCATTGGCATCGAACGAGCGTAACACCATATCCAATTCTTCCACAGCTTTCCAGTCGTATTGGGTGCGATGTAGTATGCCAAGCTTGCGTGCAATATTTCCGGTATGCACATCCAGCGGGATAGAGAGCTGTGAAGGTTTTATGTCTTTCCAGAGTCCGAAGTCAACACCTCGCTTGTCCGAACGAACCATCCAGCGCAGATACATATTGATACGCTTGGCCGAGGAACCTGACATCGGATCAGAAACATGCTTCTGAGTTCTGATCAAATGCTTTTTCTCAAAAAAGATTTTCTTAAAACTTGAAATAGCCTGCTGTGGATTCGATTGCTTTTTCATCAACGCAGTAAGGACATTTTCAAGTCCATCCTTTTCCGAATAGATATATCTCAATGACTTGATGAATTGACAAAAGTCCTCCGCATTGAAAGTCCGATGAACAAAACCCTTAGCACGTTTTATATCACTGGCTGAATGGTTCATCACAAATTCAAATGGACTCTCATCCATCAACTGCATCATTCTGTTTGCGCTGGTAACGATAGATTTGCGATTGCCCCATGCAATGGTGGCAGAAAGAAAACCTGCTATCTCTATGTCTTCCTTTTTTGAAAACCGATGGGGAATTGAGATAGGGTCTGACTCTATAAAATTTGGTGTGTTGTAAAGTGCTGCCTTTTCATCAAGAAAGGACTTCAGGCAGGCGAATGGCGGGATATTAAATAGCGCGTTCTCCCACATTCTCAAATTCTCAAATTTTCAAATTGCTCAATTATTCCTCACTTCCCATCAAAGCATATTGCAAAAGATTGGCGCCCATCTTCAAGGCTTTGGTACGTGTTTCTTCCGAATCTTTATGCACTTCATAATCTTCCCATCCATCGCCAAGGTCACACTCATAGTCATAAAACACCACTACTTTGCCTTCATATACAAGTCCAAATCCTTGAGGTGCTTTGCCATCATGCTCATGCACTTTGGGCAAGCCATTTGGAAAATCATATTGCTGATGATAGATGGCGTGTTTGAATGGCAACTCAATCAATTCCAATTCCGGAAAAACTTTTTTCAATTCCTTGCGAATAAATTTGTCCATGCCATAGTTGTCGGAGATATGCAGAAAACCTCCGGCCTCAAGATATTTCCTAAGATTTGCTGCATCATCATTGGTAAAAACAACATTGCCGTGACCTGTCATGTGCAGCCACGGATAGTTGAATATCTCCGGACTTGAAACATCAACATAAGGCACTTCAATGTTGATGTTCATCTTCAGATTCTTGTTTACAAACTCCACAAGATTAGGCACTGCAGTTGGGTTGGAGTAGTAGTCGCCACCTCCTTTGTACTTCAGTACACCCACCTGATAACTTGGTGCCACCACTACAAAACTGCTTATTACCGGAAAGAATAAAGCGAGAAAAATCAATTTGCGCATATCTGATATAATCAATGAGGCTCAAAAATATGTATTGCCACCAACTTCGAAATGACTCAAACATTGCAGTTATTCGCACATTGATATACAAGAACATGAAAAAAATAATTCAAACATCCCTGGCACCGCAACCCATAGGTCCATATAGCCAAGCTGTATTAGTAAATGGTTTTCTATATACAAGTGGTCAGATTGCAATAGACCCAAGCACCAATGAATACCTCCAACGAGAAATAGAATTTGAAACCGCCCTGGTGATGAAAAACCTTAAAGCGATATTGGAAGAGGCCGGTATGGACTTTTCAAACGTGGTGAAAACATCCATTTTTCTAAAAGACATGAATGATTTTGCCAAAGTGAATGCTGTGTATGGCCATTACTTCAGCGGAAATTTCCCAGCCCGCGAAACAGTGCAGGTATCGGTTTTGCCCAAAGATGCCAAGGTCGAAATTTCCATTGTGGCCTGTGTGTATTGAGTTGTTTGTATCCTCGTTAGCAGTCTTTACGATTTACTTTGTTGTCATGTTTTTCAAAAAAATTCTTTACTACGTCAATCCGCTTAACCTGTTCAAGCGAGATGCAGGCGATCTCAATCTGAGATTCATGCATGGCATCAACAAGATTTCCATCATGATGTTTTTGATTTGTCTGATAGTGCTGCTGGTTAAGTGGCTTACTTGAAACAACGGCTATTTCCAGCTAAACGAATCGGTGAGGCGCTGAAGGTCCTCGCGCAGAAAGTTGAGTACTGGTTCTACCGAATCAGGATTTGGTGTATTAAAAAAATAGAGTGCTCCACGGAAGAAATGTTGCGTGCTATCAGTCAGGAAAAACTGAATCTGCGAAGCAGCATCCCCCTCAATGTCATAAATAATTCCATGGACATGGTTTGCAGGGTTGTCCACCAGAGTTCTCTTCATGGCTGAAGCTTTTACCTGATGTGTTGCGGCAAATCCGTAGGCTTCATTTATCAGGTCTTCAAGGTTACCATTCACAGGCAGGTGGGAGCAGTGTATGCGTGCTTTGAATCGATGAAAGGCTATGTCGAATTTGCAAGTGTCTCCTTTGTCATTTTCTTTCCTCACCTCCACCTTGCTGTATGTGGGCAGCTGCATCTGCATTCCGCAAGCTGAAGTGTATGCTTCGTATTTTTTATCAGGTAGTTCTATTCTGAAATATCCACGTGGCTTTGGGATACCCTCTTCTCTGGAGGCCTGCATTACAAGTAGTGCAACCAATGCAATGGCTATGATGGATAGCGTGGCTATTATTTTTTTCTGCATTATTTGTTATGAAGTATCAAGTGTTTGTCATGGCTTGTGGCATGGTCACTTTCACACGTTTAATTTTTCTTTTATCAGCAGATTCAATGCTGAATTGGAAATTTTCGAACTCAATAACATCACCTCGTTCCGGAATATGTCCTGCCTGCTCAATGACAAATCCACCCAGTGTAGTGCTGTCTCCTTTGGCTTGTTCAAATAGAGATTCGTCTATGTCCAGAATTTTGTACATATCCACCAGTGATATTTTGGCTTCAAATACATAGTTGTGTTCGTCAAGTACGGAGTATTGCTGTTCTTCTTCGTCAAATTCATCGCGTATATCACCCACTATTTCTTCCAGTATATCTTCCAGAGTTACGAGTCCACTGGTGCCGCCATACTCATCTACCACTATAGCCATGTGTCTTTTTTCCTTCTGAAATTCTTCAAGGAGATCATCCAATCTTTTGTTTTCTGCAACATAAAAAGGTGGTTTCAAAATCTCTTGCCAACGGAATTCGGCAATGTCCAGATATGGCAACAAATCTTTGATAAAAAGAAAACCTGCAATCTCATCTTGCGAAGTGTTGAATACCGGCAATCGCGAGTAGCCCTTGTCTTTCACCTTTTCTAACACTTCAATAAACGAGTCTTGCAGCCATAAGGCCGCGATATCAGTTCGGGGTGTCATTATCTGGCTCACCTCTTTGTTGCCAAATGTTACTATTCCTTCAAGTATCTTATGTTCTTCCATGCTGCGCTCATCATCCTGGGTTAGTTCCAACGCATGTCCCAGTTCATCCACACTTATGTTTCCTTTTGCGCGGTGGCGCACTTTGGTTTCGAGTACTTTGGTTGATCGGGTGAGCATCCAGGTAAGTGGTGCGCACAGGCTCATGATGAATTTGAGGGGAAGAGCCATCAACCTTGATACACGCAGGTTGTTGCCTGTTGCATATACTTTGGGTATAACCTCTCCAAATAATACGAGTACGAAAGTGATGGCAACAAGCTCTATGAGTGTCTTCACCCACTGTTCATATTGCTCAGTGGCAAACCACGAATTGGTGATTTGAGTAGCGAGCAAGACAATGGCAATGTTCAGCGCATTGTTGGCAATAAGTATGGTGGCAAGAAGTTTTTTCGGTCCCTGCTCCCTGTCTGGCTTTTCCAGCAAATCCATGATGTGGGCATCGCTGCTGTTTTTGGATTCGCGCAGGTCAGCCTTTTGCTGTGGCGACAAAGAGAAGAGGGCAACCTCGCTGCTGCTGATGGTGGCACTCATCAAAAGCAAAAGCAGCACAAGCAAGAGTGGGCCTGTGCTGCTTAGTATGCTTAGTAAATAGACTTCGTGTAGTAAAACTCGCGTGACGCTTTCCAAGGTTTCAATGAATACTTAATGAATTGAAGCTAAATAATTCGCGTCAATATTAGAAAGGAAGATCGTCCTCAGGTGTTGAAGTGTAAGGTGTTTCATTCACTGAGTTGGGTGCAAGGGTAGGTGCACCTTCAGGTTTTGCACTCATCATGACCATGTTCTGCACACTAACCTCCGTGAAGTATTTTGTTACCCCATCCTTTTCATATTGTCTGGTGCGAAGGCCGCCTTCCAAATAAACAAGTGAACCCTTTTTCAAATATTGTTGAGCAACTTTTACCAATCCTGACTGACTAATCCGAATGTTGTGCCATTCTGTTGGAAGATCCACTCGCTGGTTCTTTTCCTTGTCCCAATAATTGTCGGTGGTTGCCAGTGTAAACGAGCATACAACACCACCATTTTCGAATGTTTTGGTTTCTGGATCCTTGCCAAGATGACCCACAAGGATTACTTTGTTTACTGATGCCATGACTTAGAAATTGTTTTGGTTAAATAAGAATTGAATGAGAACAAACGTAGTGGAAATGACAATTCTGCAACAGAAATTATTTCACATCTGTCAAATATTTTTCTATAAGCCTTGGCACGGGGTATTCGAAGCGTCTTTGCTCAGGAACCGCTATTACTGCCGCAGGCATTTTTTTCCAAAGACCGTCAATTTTTATGGCAATGAATGTTGCAAAAATTTTCCGGTGGGTTAGCGGGTGTGTGTATTCACTGCTCACATGGGTTATCGCTGCTTTAGTTTCGGAAAAATAGGTTTTCATGAAATCGTTACACACCGGTTCTGCATCTAAAGGCATTTCACTCTCCACTGCAGGAAAGTCGTACAGTCCTTTCCAAATATCCTTGCCGCTGCGTTTGCGCAAATAGATATTTCTCGCATCGCGCACCACGAAATAGTAATGAAACAAATTCTTTACCTTCACTTTTGATGCTTTTAGTGGAAGCAACTCTACCAAACCTTGCTGATAAGCACAACAGGCTTCTTTAAAAATGCAACCAGCACAGTTAGGTTTCGCAGGTTTACACTGCAACGCCCCAAACTCCATCATAGCTTGGTTGAATAATCCTGGATGCTGGTGATCAATCAATTCCAGGATTTTCGACTCCAACATTCTTTTACCTGCTGCGCTGTCAATGGGTTTTTCTATCGCATAAAGCCTGCATAGCACACGCATGACATTACCATCCATTACCGGCACACACTCATCATAACAGAATGATGCAATGGCAGCAGCGGTATAAGGTCCAATTCCCTTCAGCTTTTGAAGTTCAGCAGCGGTTGCAGGAAAAACGCCAGCCTGTTCGTTCCAAACTCTTTTGGCTGTCTCATGCAGGTTTCTGGCTCTGCTGTAGTAGCCCAGCCCTTGCCAGGTCTTGAGTACCAACGATTCATCGGCTTCAGCCAGATGCCTCACAGTTGGGAATTTTTGCAAAAACCTGAGGTAGTAATCCATGCCCTGATCCACCCGCGTCTGCTGAAGAATAACTTCGGAGAGCCACACCGAATAAGGATCAGTGACGTGCCGCCAAGGCAGGTCGCGCTTATACTGGTCATACCACCTCAGTAGCCGCTGGGCATAGGTTTTCATGGTGCAAAAAAAGTTGAGCTGGCAAAAGAAGGCTTGGATGGAGCTTGGAGGCTTCTATATTTGCCGCCCCCCAAAAAAATTTGAAACCAATTCATTTACAATAAAAAACCATAGGGAAAGACATGACAAAGGCGGATATCGTGACAGAGATTTCGAACAAAACCGGAATAGACCGGAATGATGTACTCACCATAGTAGAAGGATTTATGAGTACTGTAAAAGGAGCTTTGGAAAATGGAGAGAATGTTTACCTGCGCGGCTTTGGTAGTTTCATTACAAAAAAGCGTGCAGAAAAATTGGGAAGAAACATACTTGCCAAAACAAGTGTTGTGATACCAGCACATTACATACCTGCATTCAAGCCATCCAAAGAATTTGTAGATGAAATAAAAGCGAAAGTGAAAGTGACCGAGCATGCGTAATACGCGCACTATTTTGGTGATTTCAGTTTTGCTGGCAGTAGGCCTCATTGTTCTTTTTTTAATGTTACCTCTACAGCCAGCCAGTGTGAGGCAAAAAGCAGAAATGGAAGCATCCATGCCGCGCAACGCTGACTCGCTGAAACTGGAACAAGCTGTGATGCTGGTACGCAGTGCCGACCCAATGAAAGGCATCAAAATGTTGCAACAATTGGTAGAGGCTGATAGCACCAACGTAGATGCACACTACTACCTTGGCGAATTCAGCATGCAAAGCGGCCAGATGCCAAAAGCTATAGGCCGCTTTGAAAAAGTACTAAAGCTGCGCCCCGATGATGTGAAGTACCTAGTGCAGGTTGGATACAACTACCTGCAGATGGATAGCCTGAACAGGAGTTTGAATTGTTTTGAAAAAGCAACAGCTATTGACTCCACTGAGAACAATGCGCTGTTCTTCATAGCACAGATATGCGAACGGACAGGCAACCTGGAAAAAGCGAAATTGAAATATGAAGCACTTTTGCGACACAATACTGATGCGGTAGTGGATAGCAACGTGAGAACATACATAAAGAACATTGATATAAAATTTAAAAAGTAAAAAGCAATGCCTTGCGGAAAGAAAAGAAAGCGCCATAAGATGGCCACACACAAAAGGAAAAAACGCCTCAGAAAAAATCGCCACAAGAAGAAGGTGAGATAGTAAGGCGTGAGCATGCGATGAAGCATAGGTGAAGGACCTATGCTTTCAAACCAAGGTGCTTACAAAAAACTCGTGTTTCAAACAACACCGCAGGCAGGTGCTTGATCACCTGCCTGCATCTTTATCATTACACTATGGTTGCGTATCTCAACTTTAAGTGAATACCGCAAACCGTCATCCTCACATTATAGCACCATTCCCACGAGCAACAGGTGAAGGCCAACGTTGAATTGATATTGAATGCAACGCCCTCGGGTGTTGAAATAGCCTTGTTGCGCGACAAGGTGCTTGTGGAACTGCACCGCGAAAAGCGCAATCAGGAATACGCAGTTGGAGATATTTATTTTGGGAAGGTCCGCAAAATTTTGCCGCACCTCAATGCGTGCTTTGTAGATGTGGGCTATAACAAAGATGCATTTCTGCATTACCTCGACTTAGGGCCACAATTCGCATCGCTCAATCACTTTACCAGGCGCACCGTGGGTGGCGAGCAAAAAAGCTCTGACCTGATGAACTTTCCCTCGATGCCTGACATACATAAGGAGGGGAAAATAAAAGAGGTGATAGGCCAGAGTTATGTAATACCTGTGCAGGTAGCCAAAGAACCTATTTCGCAAAAAGGCCCAAGACTTACATCTGAGATAACCCTAGCAGGCCGCTATCTGGTGCTAGTTCCCTTTTCCAATAAAGTATCGTTGAGCAGTCGCATTACTAACGACACAGAGCGCGACCGTTTGCGTAAATTGATACAGAGTATACGGCCGGCCAACATGGGCGTAATCATTCGAACGCAGGCTGAGGAAACAAGTGTGACCGAACTTGACCAGGACCTACAAGACCTGGTAAAGCGTTGGGATGAAATGCACCGCGCCATGAAAACCGCCAAGGCACCACAGCGCATACTTGGCGAAATGAATAAGACCAATACGCTGCTGCGCGATATACTGAATGAGAGCTTTTCTGACATACATGTAAATGACGAGCCAACAGCGCAGGAAGTAAGGGCTTATCTGAAAGGAATAGGCCACAGCGAAAGCATTGTGAAAATGCACAAGCAGACTGACCTCTTCGATGCATTCAGCATACACCGTCAGATAAAACAGAGCTTTGGCAAACAAGTGAACCTGAAGAGCGGTGCATATCTGATAGTGGAACACACCGAAGCTATGCACGTGATAGATGTGAATAGTGGCAACCGAAAAAACTCATCGGTAATAAATCAAGAAGAAAACGCACTGCAAACCAATAGTGAGTGCGCTAAAGAAATAGCACGTTTGCTGAGATTGCGCGATATGGGCGGTATCATCTGTATCGACTTCATAGACATGCAAAGCCGTGAGAACCAGAAAAAATTAGTAGATGCGCTACGCGATGCCATGAGCGAAGACAAAGCCAAGCACAACGTATTGCCTCCTTCAAAATTTGGTGTGGTGGAGATAACACGCGAACGTGTGAAGCCTGTGACCAAAGTTGTAACCACCGAGAAGTGTCCAAGTTGCGATGGCAAAGGCGTAGTCGAGTCCTCACTGCTCTTTACTGAAGAAATTGAAAACAACATCCGTTTTCTGTCAGAAGATGGTTCACGTAAAACTTTAAAGCTTGTGGTGCACCCCATCATAGAAGCTTATCTTACCAAAGGATGGTGGAACAACATCTTGAAAGCATGGTGCAAAAAATACAAGCTCAAAATAGAGCTGCAATCGTCCAGCAGCAGTGCCATGCTTGAGTACCACTTCTACGACCATGATGGCGAAGAAATAAGTATCTGACCTGACTTTATCAATCAGACCTTTGCGCCAATCGGCTGGGGCTTCTTTACAATTTGGTTACAAATAATTTGCACACGATGCGCAAGTCAATCGCATCGGGGTAACAACCATTTCAGAAAACCTTAATTGCCCCAAAACTTAGTGGCAAAACCGCTCCTGTTCATTTGCTCTGTCAAAAAAAAGACCTATGAAACAGATACTGCTAACCACAACTTTTATCATCACCACCATGCTACTGATTGCTCAGACCGACAGCTTCTCAGGCAGCATAGATAACCAGCAACGGGGAGCAACCTCACCAACAGTAAAGACCGGCAGCATAACTGGCAGTGTAATAAATACTAAGACCGGTGAAGCACTGCTGGGCGCTACTGTGCAGATAAAAGCACTTGGCATTGGCACAATGGCTGATGACTTCGGAGCATATGTGCTGGAAGATGTACCAGCCGGTATTTACACCCTTACTGTGGACTACATCCTTTTCAATACCAAAGAAATAACCGATATTCAAGTAGCTGCTGGCAAATCTACCGCGCTCAACGTAAGCCTGACAGAGGTGGAAGATAACAGCATGAAGATTGAAATAGTGGGCTACAAATCAACCAACACCGAAGCCTCGGTAGTGATGGAAATGCGCGATGCAAAGGGAGTGCTGAGCGGACTGAGCGGAACGCAAATAGCCAAATCGCAAGACCGCAATGCCTCTGAAGTAGCGCGCAGAATACCCGGTGTGAGTGTGGTGGACAATCGCTTTGTGATGGTGCGTGGCCTCACCGAACGATACAATGCCGTGATGTTAAATGGCATTCTGGTACCAAGCCTTGAGGCTGATGTAAAATCATTTTCGTTCGATCTTATTCCAAGTTCATCCATCGATAGATTTTTGATCTACAAATCACCATCAGCCGATCTGCCCGGTGAATTTGCCGGAGGCGCCATCAATGTGATTACAAAAAATTTACCTGACAACAAATGGAGTGTTGATGCATCAATTGGTCTTGGTATAAGGCAGGGAACTACAGGAAAAAATTTCATTACAAATACCAATTCAGCTTCAGAGAAATTTGGATTTGACAATGGAACACGCGACCTGCCTGCCGGATTTGCAGCCAACGTGCGCAATGTGACAGATAGCGACCAACTTACTGCACTTGGCAAAACCCTGAACAACACCTGGGCAATAGAAGAGTCCAATGCCACGCCCGATATACGCACCAATGTCTCTGTAGCCAACCGCTTCAACATAGGAAATGTGAAAGCCGGAACAACCACGGCCATCAGTTATTCCAACACTCGCACAGCACTCACCGCCCATCGCTTAGACTACAATACCTATGATACCAACACAGGCCACAGCGATACTGTCTTTGTATTCAACGATAACATATACCAGAAAAATGTAAACCTCGGAGTGCTTACCAACTGGGCTTTGCAATACAAGAAACATGAGTTGAGTATCAAAAACTTCTTCAATCAGAATGGAATGCAGAGCAATACACTGCGCACAGGCCGGGCTATTGAAGAAGGCAACTACCGCAGGGAGTACTCATTCAACTACAATGAGCGCAGCATATTATCCAGCCAACTGGGTGGTAAGCATCTTATAGGTGCCGACCGTGGCGAACTACAGTGGATAGCAGGCTATGGCATGAGCCGCAGAAACGACCCTGATTGGAAGCGCATACGCTACACCACACCACTGGATGGCAGCGACCCCAACTATTATGCTTATGTACCATTCGGTGCACAACCATTTTATCTGGGACGATTGTTTCTTGATTTGAACGAAGACATCTATACCGGTGCTGCCAGCTACTCGCATGATCTGTTTCAGACAAGTATCAAAAAAGATGAACCCCAGTATGCACAACTGAAAGGAGGATTCTACATAGAAAACAAACAGCGCACATTTGGCGCACGCAACATTGGCTACGCTCAAGCCAACACCTTCCAATTCGACTACAACCTCACTACTCTGCCCATAGATCAAATCCTTTCACCAAACTACATAAATAACACCACCGGATTCAAAATAGATGAAGACACCAAGGGTAGTGACAGCTACCGGGCTAATACACAGCTACAGGCTTATTACCTGATGGGTGAACTGCCATTTGAAAAACTAAATGTAACCGGAGGTGTTCGCATAGAACAAAGCAAGCAACACCTTACCAGCAGCGAGCTTAATGGTACACCAATAGTAGTAAATCTTGACACCGTTGCAGTGCTTCCTTCCATCAATGTGGCCTATTATCTGAACGAAAAAATGCTTGTGCGTGCGGCCTACGGCAAAACGTTGAACAGACCCGAATTCCGTGAGATGGCGCCCTATTCATTTTATGATTTTGAACAAAACTTTATCATAAACGGAAATCCGAAAGTGAAAATAGCTGAGATAAAAAATTATGATTTGAGATGGGAACTATATCCAAGTCCATCTGAAATATTGAGTGTTTCAGTGTTCTACAAAGAATTTAAAAACCCGATTGAAATGTATTTCGCACCGGGTGTAGGCAGTGGCGGCACGCGCAGCTTTACACCGGGCAATGCCATGTTTGCAAAAAGTTATGGTGCTGAAATAGATATCCGCAAATCATTCAGAGAATGCAAATACAGTGGTCTGCAAAACTTTTCGGTAGTGGCCAATGCCTCGCTCATTGAAAGTGAAATTCAACTTACCAAAGAAGACCTCGAAACAGGATTGAACACCAAGCGCGCCATGATGGGTCAGTCACCGTACATCGTCAATGCAGGAGTTTATTATCAGAACGATTCTATCGGCTTGCAGATAAGTGCAATGTATAATGTGATTGGGCCACGCATTTCTATTGTAGGCATTCCGGGCAATCCGGAAGTATATGAGATGCAGCGCCACCTGATAGATATAAGCATTACAAAAACAATATGCGAAAACTTCAGCCTGCGAGCAGGTGTACAGGACTTGCTCAATCAAGATTTCATATTCCTGCAAGATGCCAATTCAGATCAGGTGCTGAGTAAAACCAACGACCAACGATTGCGTTACTTCAACCGTGGTTCATACTTCTCATTCGCGTTGCAATACAAGTTCAGGGTGAAATAAGAAAGGATTGACAAAGTAGCCTGAACAACTAACAAGTGCAACCTGCGCAGTAAGGCGAACAGCAAACAAATCAGAGGGATGATGTGATGGCTGAGCAAAATGGAAACAACATATCAGCAGATGAGTTGGCTGGTTTCATGCGTGCTATTTCGCATCCCACACGGGTGCAAATCATTCTAGAAATGGCCAGACACAACAACCAGATAAGCGGTGAGATTGTGGCTGTCAAAAATGTATCGCCCGCTACCATCATACAGCATCTGCGCGATTTGAAGAAGGCAGGAATCATACAGGGAAAACTATTTGGCGCAGCTTGCCACTACAGCCTAAATGAAAAAGCTATTGAAAAATTCAGGCAGCTCTTCAATGCATTTGCCGATGTAGTTGAGAAACAAAGCGAGGTGGGGTGAACACAAGCTTTGATTCTCTTTAAAATTTTCACTTCCCCTTCAAAGTCATTACAGATTACATTTCAATCACATACGGTTTACATCAAATCACATCTGTGTGTAGTTCAATTAAAAATAAGATCACTCGAATCTGAACAAGAGGTAACGTGATAGGTGAAATTTTGCACCGTTCTCAAAACAAACAACCATATTTCAAAAATTACCCAAGCAATGAAAAAAGTTTTATTCACGCTGGTGCTTGCGCTAAGTACCTTATTTGCCACTTCACAAATTATAGTGAGTGGTGACATAACAACAAATACTACCTGGACCAACAACAACATCTACATATTGGATGGCTGGGTGTATGTAAAAGCCGGAGCAACCTTAACAATAGAACCCGGCACCATCATCAAAGGCGATTTCATAACAAAAGGGGCGCTGATAATCGAACGTGATGCAGACATAATAGCCGATGGCACTGCAGAGCAACCCATCGTTTTCACTTCTCAAAAGGCAATAGGCCAGCGCAACTATGGCGACTGGGGCGGCCTCATACTATGCGGACGAGCCAGTGTAAATTCACCTGCCAATGCAGGCAACGGCACTGAGGCTGGTGAAGCCATTATAGAAGGTGGTGTAGGCTCTATCTACGGTGGCGGTGCCACGCCTGATGACAACGACAACTCAGGCATAGTGCGCTATGTGCGTATAGAGTATGGCGGCATACCGTTTCAGCCAAACAGCGAGATAAATGGATTGACCATGGGCGGAGTTGGCCGGGGCACTATCATAGAAAATGTGCAAGTATCATACAGCGGTGACGATGCATTCGAATGGTTTGGCGGAACCGTGAATTGTAAAAATCTGATTGCCTTTCGCAACTGGGATGATGATTTTGACACTGACTTCGGCTACACAGGCAACGTGCAATTTGCCATGAGTGTGCGCGACCCATCCATAGCTGACCAAAGCGGAAGCAATGGTTTTGAATCAGACAATGATGCCACCGGCACTACTAACACGCCATTCACTCATCCTAAATTTTCTAACGTCACCATCATTGGCCCACTGGTGAACAACACCACCATCAACACCAATTACAAACGTGCCTTGCATCTTCGCAGAAATACACGCACCAGTGTATTCAACAGTGTTTTTGCAGGATACCCAACAGGCTTGCTGATAGATGGAAGTACCACACACACCAATGCATTGAACAACGATTTGCGCTTTAAGAACAATCTGATAGTGCAAATGACCGACTCATTGGCTACTACCTCGAGCGGCAATCCGAACAACGTAACGGGTGCATTCAATATTTCTGATTGGTTTGCAACCAGCGGCTTCAACAACCAACTCATTGACGGTATAGGCTCACTCTACCTTCAGAGTACCGGCATAGACAGCCCGAGACTCACACCATTAGATGGCTCACCGCTGCTGAGTGGCGCAAGCTTCAGCGATGCCTATTTGGCTGACGCATTCTTCACACCTGTAAATTACTTAGGCGCATTTGGTGAAGACAACTGGACAGCTTGCTGGGCTGAGTGGGACCCGCAAAATCAGGCCTACAACGGGGTAGTCAACAACACTATTACAGCTACCATTGATGCAAGTGCCAGTGCAGCTTGTGAGGGCAGCGCAGTGACACTTACAGTCAACACCAATGCAACAAATGGAGACATAGCCTGGAGCAATGGCCAAACTGAAGAAAGCATTGAAGCAGTCGCGCCTGCTACGGTATTTGTAACGGTAACTACCGCCAACGGCTGCTCAGCAGAATCTGCAATAACCGAAGTGGAAGCTTACCCAATACCAACAGTAAACATAGTAGCAGATGGTGCCACATCGTTTTGCACGGGCGGCAGCGTTACACTTACATCTACTGAAGCAGATGGAAATTTGTGGAGCACCGATGAGACCACAAGCAGCATAACAGTAACAGAAAGCGACAACTACAGCCTTACATATACTGACGGCAATGGCTGCGTTGCTTTGTCCAACACCATCAGTGTATCAGTAAGCGACTCGCCTGTGCCCACAATAAACACCAGTGGCAACACGACCATCTGTTCTGGCGAATCAGTAATGCTTACAGCATCAGCAAGTGACAGCTACCAGTGGAGCCTGAATGGTGTGGAAGTAGCAAATGCCGATGACCAAAGCTGGGAAGCAACAGCAACAGGTGCATACACAGTAACAGTTACCAACACCGATGCTTGTGATGGAGTAGGAACATCTGCACTTGTATTTGTGCAGGTGAATCCAACACCCGTTTCAGATTTCGATTATGATTTCACTTTTGGCGGATATACTTATGAGTTCAACAACAACTCAACTGGTGCTACCACTTACCTCTGGAATTTTGGTGACGGACAAACTTCAACAGAACCTAATCCGACCTACACCTTCACCACAGGAGGCACACACACCGTTACCCTCTCAGCCAGCAATGCCGGTTGCGATGATGTGCATACCATCACCATCAACAGTGTGGATGTAGAAGAAAATGAATTGGTGGAAAGCATCAATCTATATCCGAACCCTGTAAGTGAAAATGCAATACTCAGCCTCAGCCTGAAGGGCAGTGCAGATGTGAGCATGACTCTGTATGATGTGGCTGGAAGAATTGTATTTACCAACCAACTCTACAATGCAAGTGGCCAACAATATGTTTTAATACCTATGCAAAATATGAGCTACGGAATTTACAGTTTGATAATAGAAGCCGGTGATTACAACAAAGCCGTGAAAGTGATGAAAAACTAAACACTAACTGAATTGAAGCTATGAAGGCCAGTACCTGTGGAGGTACTGGCCTTCTTGCTTTACAGGAGGTCAGTACTTACTTGGCGTAGGCAACAAACCACTTCTCCACGGGTTTGCTGAGAGCTGCAATGTTCAGGTGGTCACTTACTTCAGCAGCATCGTGCACACTGCCATCCTTCATCAGTATTTTGATGGTATCACTCAGGCTGTTGTAGGCGCGGTTGTCCACACTGTTAGCTATTACGAAGTATTTCGCATCATCTTCAGATAGGTTCAGCAAGTTTTGAATCCGGTTGATGTGTCCTATCACATAGTCAGCATCAAATGGCTCCTTCTTCAATTCAATTTTGAAAAGCCTGCGATTGACTAATTGCCTGCTGAGGCGCGACAACACCACATCGCTGTCATTTTGCCAGACCTTAAGCGATGCTGTTACATCAAAATCATCTAAGGAAGCATAGTGATTCATGGCAGTATTGTTTTTGCTGAAATCCACCTCACCTAAGTCGTTGTATAGAAAAAAATGTAGCGGAGGTGTACAAAAAATTTGATGCCCCGATGCAGCAAGGAACTTAGCCCTGCGCATCACATTTACAAGCATAAACTCAGCACTGAGTACTGTTTTGTGGAGATATACCTGCCAATACATGAACCTGCGTGCAACTATGAATTTCTCGATACTGTATATCCCCTTTTCTTCCACCACCAGCTCATCGTTTACCACATCGAGCATTTTCAAGATGCGCTCACTGCCTACCTGCCCTTCCACTACTCCACTGAAAAAACTGTCTCGCGCCAGGTAGTCCAGCCTATCCATATCAAGCTGGCTGCTCACCAATTGATGCAAATATTTTTTGTGATAAGAGCCATTGAAAATGGAAATGGCCAACGAAAGCTTACCTTCAAATACTACATTCAGTCTTTGCATCATGATGGCTGAAATCTGTTCATGATGCACACCGTCCGCTATCGAAAATTCCAATGCATGACTGAATGGCCCGTGTCCGATGTCGTGCAGCAAAACGGCTGAGAGCAATCCCAATTCCTCATCATCTGTTATCTCCTTGCCCTTCAGTCTGAGTTCGTCCACTGCATTCTGCATGAGATGCAAAGCCCCAATAGCATGTTGGAAACGATTGTGCAGTGCTCCGGGATATACATAGTGGCTCAAACCAAGCTGCGCTATTCTGCGCAAACGCTGAAACCACGGGTGGTCTATCAACTCAAGTATGAAATGATGGCGAATAGTAATGAAACCATAAACAGGGTCGTTGATGATTTTGCGCTTGCTGGTTGGTTTCATGTACAATTATTTCAGGTTGTGAAAATATTCGATGCCAAACAGAGTTAGCCCAAGCTGTCCGCATAGCTTTGGACAATTCAAATACTATTAACCAGTACACTATTTATGCCTGCTGAACGCATTCTCTGGGCTGATGATGAGATAGAACTCCTCAAGCCGCACATCATCTTTCTACAACAAAAAGGGTATGAAGTAACCACGGTGAACAATGGCAGCGATGCCGTGGACAAAGTGCGTGAAAATTTCTTTGACATCGTATTCTTAGATGAAAACATGCCCGGAGTAAATGGTCTTGTGGCCTTGCAACGGATCAAAGAAATAGACCCTACCCTACCCGTTGTGATGATTACCAAAAGTGAGGAGGAGCACATCATGGAAGATGCCATCGGATCCAAAATTTCAGACTATCTGATAAAGCCTGTGAACCCAAATCAGATACTTCTTTCATTGAAAAAAAACTTAGACGAAAAGCGGTTGGTTAGTGAAAAAACTACCAGCGATTATCGACAGGAATTTCGCGAAATAGCCATGCGTCTGAGCGACAGGATGGACGCTGATGAATGGGCCGACTTCTACAAAAAATTAGTGCACTGGAGCATGGAGTTGACCGGCAGCAATGATGAAGGCATGAACGAAATTTTCCGCACACAGAAAAGCGAGGCCAATGATCAGTTCACCAAATTCATCAAAAACAATTATCTGGGCTGGCTGAAAAATCAGGGCAGTGCACCGGTGATGTCACATACGCTGGTGAAGAGCAAAGTATCACCACTATTGAAAGCAAGCAATGAAACTGTATTCATGGTGGTGATTGACAACCTGCGCTACGACCAATGGAAGGTGATTCAACCAAGACTGAAAGAGTACTTCCGTGTGGAGAGTGAAGAAATGTTTTATGCCATACTGCCTACTGCAACACACTATGCGCGCAACGCATTGTTTGCCGGCCTAATGCCAAGCGAAATAGAACGCCTGCACAAAAACCTGTGGCTAAATGAAGATGACGAGGGCGGTAAAAACATGCACGAAGAAGCACTGATGGCGGCACAACTGAAAAGGCTGGGCCACGATTTCAAATTCAGCTACAACAAGATTACCAATCTGGCAGCGGGTAAAAAACTGAACGACAGTTTCAGCAACCTGATGAACAACAAGCTAAATGTGATAGTGTACAACTTTGTGGACATGCTGAGCCATGCACGCACTGAAATGGAAGTGATAAAAGAACTGGCCGATGATGAACCTGCGTACCGAAGCATTACTTCCAGTTGGTTCGATCATTCACCGCTGCTTGATGTGATAAAAAAAATAGCTGAGAACAAATGCACGCTGGTGATAACTACCGACCACGGCACCATCAAGGTGGAAAATCCTGTGAAGGTGGTGGGTGATAGAAACACCAACTCCAACCTGCGCTACAAAGCAGGTCGCAATCTCAATTACAATCCGAAAGAAGTTTTTGAAATACGTAATCCTGCAGATGCTTTTCTGCCCAAGACCAACCTGAGCACATCATTCATCTTTGCACAGAACAACGACTTCTTTGTGTATCCGAACAACTACAATCAATTTGTCAATTTTTATCAGAATACCTTTCAGCATGGTGGCATCAGCATGGAGGAAGTCTTGATTCCATTCTGTGTATTGAGGGCGAAGTAGAAGCAATGAAATTTGAAGTAGAAGATATTTCCGGATTGGCTGAGTTATCGAAACAATTCGTAAATCAATTTCATGTGCCTGCCATATTCGCTGTGCATGGCGAAATGGGCGCGGGCAAAACCACCTTCATCAAAGCAATTTGCAATGCCTTAGGTGCAGAGGCAGCTGCCAGCCCCACCTATTCATTGGTGAATGAATATGTGACTGACAAAGGCACCAAGATTTTCCATTTCGATTTGTATCGTTTGAAAAATTTGGAAGAGGTATTAGACTTCGGCTTTGATGAGTATTTGGATCAGCATGCGTTCATCTTTATTGAGTGGCCGGAGGTGGTGTTACCGATGCTTGACGAATTTCACAAAGTTCAGATTTCTTCTCACAATAACGTTCGCTTCATTGAATTTTAGTTTCTTTGCTTTAGTCAAAACAAAACTCATCTATGAAAAAGATAATTCTCTTCTGCTCGCTATCAGCAATTGCACTTATTAGCACTTCTCAGATTAACAAAGGCAATTGGTTGTTTGGTACAAGCGGCAACTACACTATGCGGCTTGATGGAAATAAGAGTACCAGCATTTTTCTGAATCCAACTGTGGGTTTGTTTGTCATGGACAAGTTTGCAGTCGGTACAGGAGCTAGCGTATATCTCTATACATCAGACGGTTTGAAGTCAAATGGTTTTGGCTTCGGTCCTTTTGCCCGATATTATTTTATGAGCACTGATAATGACATTAACTTTTTTGTGCATCCATCCTTTGAACTTACCCAAAGCAAAAATGACTATGCATCGGAAGACAATGATGACACATCTTACAAAACACAACAATGGGCAATCGCGGCAGGACCGGCTTTTTTCTTCAATGAATACATAGCGATGGAGCTCACGGCAAATTATGTTTTTGCCAAACAGGAACAAGCCGACCCTTCCAATTATCTAAGGCTGCAACTCGGCCTTCAAATACACCTGGGTGGCAAGCGCGGATAACCATCACATCTGAAACTGTAGCTCAAACAATTTTTTATAAAGTCCATGGTGTGCGAGTAGTTCATCATGTGTTCCTTGTTCTGCTATGCGGCCATTGTCAATCACCACAATTTTATCAGCCTGCCTGATGGTAGAAAGCCGATGTGCAATCACTAAACTTGTTCTGCCTTGTGTAAGTTTTTCGGTGGCTTGTTGTATCAGCAATTCCGATTCAGTATCCACACTGCTTGTGGCTTCATCCAGCACAAGAATTTTTGGATGTTGTACATAAGCTCTAACGAAAGCAATGAGTTGGCGCTGCCCTACACTAAGCATTCCACCACGTTCACGCACATTGTAGTGGTAGCCACCCGGCAGTTGCATTATGAAGTGGTGTGTGCCAATCAGCTTTGATGCTTCCACTACTTCTTGTATGGTTATGTTTTGATTGTACAAGGTAATGTTGTTCATGATGCTATCGCTGAACAGAAAAACATCTTGTTGCACCATGGCGATATTTTCTCGCAATGATTGTAGTGTGTAACTCCTGATTGGGCGTCCGTCTAACAATATCTCACCTTGCTGAAAATCGTAAGCGCGATTGAGCAGACCTGCGATGCTGCTTTTACCTGCGCCTGTAGCACCCACAAATGCAATCATTTCACCTGAAGAAATTTTCAGCGAGATGTCATGTAAGACATATTGCTCATCTATGTAAGCAAACGATACCTTTCTGAATTCAATTTCTCCCTTGGCATCATTGAGTTGAAAGGTACCTATATCAGGCTGAGCTTCGTTGGTGTCAAACAATTTGAACACGCGCTCTGCATTCACCACGCCCATCTGCAATACATTGAAGTTGTCTGCCATTTGCCTTATAGGCCTGTACATCATAGCTATAAAAGTGCTGAACTCAAGCAGCACACCGGGTGTCATATAGCCGCTGAGGCTTTCATGCAATCCCCACCACAGCATCAGGGAGACGCTTGCAGCACTTAGCAGCTCCACCACCGGAAAAAAAATACTGTAAGCCCAAATACCTCGAATGTGTGCATCGCGGTGCTCGCGGTTTATCTGTTCAAATTTTTCTTTCTCTCGTTTTTCACGATTAAATATCTGAACGATGCTCATGCCTGTAACATGTTCCTGAATGAACACATTGATACGTGCCACTTCGTTACGCACATCGTTGAAAGATTTTCTCACAGCCAACTGAAACAGCCTGGTGGCGTAGAGTAAAACAGGAATCGGCAACAAGACTATCAGTGTCATCTTCCAATCCATATAGAACATGAATCCAATGATGACGATGAGCTTGAGCAAGTCGCGCACTATGTCGAGTACTCCTACACTAAAAACTTCTGCCACGCCATCTACATCACTCACCAATCGCGTTACAAATTGTCCTACCGGAGTTTTGTCAAAATAACTGAGTCTGAAACGTAGCACATGCTTATAGAGGTCGGCCCTCATTTCAAGCGTTACAGATTGAGCTATTCGGTTTGCCAGCCTTGTCTGGAAATATTGAATTACAGATTCAAAAGTGAGCATGACTACAAACCAGATGAAGAGCCACATTACCTTTTGATAATCTCCGGCTGGCATGGCATCATCCAACACAAGGCGCATTTGCTCCGGTCTTATCCACACTACTGATGCCAGTAGTAACACAAGCAGCAGCGTGAAATAGAATTGAACTCGGTACGGCTTGCCTCTGCTATACAGCCTGGAGAATATGCTCCAATTGAATGGAGATTTTTTATTCTTCTCAGCCATTGCCTTGTACTATGTATTCGTTGTATTGGTTGATGTACGGGTATTTCACAACAGTGAGATGCAGGCCTTGAGGCTGCATGCTTTCACCAGCTTCTATGCGTGTGCGACTTTTAAGTACTTCTTCGAATTGCGATACGCTCATTTTGCCCTGACCCACTTTTACAAGTGTGCCGACCACAGCACGCACCATGTTGCGCAGAAATCTGTCAGCAGTGATGTGAAATATCAAACCGCCTTCGGTTACCTCCCACTCTGCTCTGCGCAAATGGCAAATGGTGGTCTTCTGTCCGCCACCGGCCTTGCAGAAGGTGGCGAAGTCTTCTTCAGGCAGCATCAGTGAAGCTGCTTCATTCATTTTTTCAATGTTGAGCTTAGGATGATAATAAGTAGAGAAAGTGCGAATGAATGGATTGCGCTTTTGATGCATGTGGTATTCATAACTGCGCTCAGTGGCATCGAATCGGCTATGTGCCATATCATGCACTTGCATGATGTGGTGCACTGCAATATCACGTGGCAGTATATGGCTCAGTCTGAAGAAGACTTCGTCCAAATCTGAAATTCCATTTTCAATATTGAAGTGCAGATAGAAATTTCGTGCATGCACACCAGCATCGGTGCGGCCACAACCTGTAGTGATTACTTTTTTCAATTGATGCAATTTGCTCAGCGCATGTTCCACCTCGGCCTGCACACTATTGCCGTTGGGTTGACGCTGCCACCCATGGTAGTTGGTACCATCGTAGCTTACGTGCATAAAATAGCGCGGCCAAAGACCATTTTCAGATTTGGCATCCTTGTCATCCGTTGATAAAACTTGCTCCATAAATCGCGGCTGCTAAAATGTGATTCATTGATGCGTTGCAACACTTTTTTGGTGAGTAAGAAATATTCAGCTCCGATAAAATTTTGGTTGGCTGCATTTTTGGGGTAAGTCAATAGCACTGTACCAACCAAAATTTGCTATGCAAAATCCATCAATCCAATCACCCTTGCGCATACTGCTTTTGATTATAGTTTTTACCAGCACACTTTCATCTTGCTTTATAAACAGATACAGAGCGGTGGAAACCAAATGGTCAAAGGCTGAAGGCAGCACACCAACCTTCACCACTCCTGATTCGAGCCTTAGAGTGATTTACAACTTGTGGCGTGAGGGTGGGCAAATGCAATGCAGCATCCACAATCTTACTGATAGCGCCATCAACCTTATTCCTTTTTACACAATTGATATTCTGTCCAATAGAGATAGTGTGCCAATGATGTATGCCGAACAGTGCATCATCATGGACAGCACCGGATTCAAGCAATTGAAAAATTTTGATGTTGAATTGTTCCTGATAAATGGTATTGATATACCCATACCACCGCATGGATCGGCCCAACTGAACACCATTCCCGTTCACGCCAACCTACGCTGGGACGATAGGTATCCCATTCCTGACGATTTCGACAAAGCTGTATTTCAAGAATTCAATTCGCCATTTGTATATACCAAACAAATAGCTTACGCCAAAGGCAGTGAAGAAAAAATACAAGTCGTGAAGCACAGTTGCTTTGTAGAAACTGTGGAGCCATACCGATTCATGTGGCATAAAAATGCAGTGCCTGAAAACAAAAAAAAGAATGACACCTACTATGTAACCAATGTGCACGCAGGGCCGCTCACAGTAATAGGCATGATAGGCATTGTAGTGCTATTGGTACTTGCAGGTGGTGAGGATGAGGGCGATTGATTGGCCATTCCTTCTGCTAACAATCACCCGCAATGTGCCAGCTTGAAATTGCCGATTGAAACACCTGTAGCATACATCTTTGCTGCATCCAAAATCAATAAAAAAACCTCACAATTTTGACCGAAACATTCGACATCTGGTACCATTTATCCATCGTGGCCATTTTCCTTTACGGGTGTTTTCTCATTTTCCTTTTTATATACAGTTTGGTACAACTCAACTTAGCCATACAGTATGTGAAAATGCGCATGAGCAGAAAGAAGAAACCAATCATAACTGATGAAGACTTGCCGATAGTAACCATTCAGTTGCCGGTGTACAACGAACTGTATGTAGTAGAAAGGTTGATAGATGCAGTATGTGCATTCGACTATCCCAAAGACAAGTTGGAAATACAAGTACTTGATGACAGCACTGATGAAAGCTTTGAAGTAGCTGCACGAAAAATTGCTGAAAAACAAAAAGAAGGAATTGATATCAAACACGTAAAGCGCCCGGAGCGCAAAGGCTTCAAAGCAGGTGCATTGGCTTATGGACTTGATATATGCCGTGGCGAATTCACAGCCATTTTCGATGCTGACTTCGTTCCCCGCAGAGATTTTTTGCGCCAAACAATTCCATACTTCTATGTGAATGATAAGATTGGAGTAGTGCAAACCCGATGGGAGCACTTGAATGAAGAGTACTCGCTGCTGACACGCTTGCAAGCCTTTGGCCTTGATGCGCACTTTACTGTAGAGCAAGTTGGCCGCAATACATCACATCATTTTATCAACTTCAATGGCACAGCAGGTGTATGGCGCAAAAAAACCATTTACGATGCCGGTGGCTGGGAGAGTGACACCATCACCGAAGATTTGGACTTGAGCTATCGTGCACAATTGAAAAGCTGGGAATTCATTTATCTGCCTGAGATAGGCTCACCATCAGAATTACCTGCTGAGATGAATGCTTTGAAAGCCCAGCAATTCCGCTGGACCAAGGGTGCTGCCGAGTGTACCATGAAAAATTTACCCAAGGTGATGAATGCCACTCATCTCAGTTTAGGTCAAAAAATCCACGGGGCTTTTCACTTGATGAACTCCGTTGTGTTTCTGTGCATCCTTGGTACATCGCTACTAAGTGTGCCCATGCTCATGATAAAAACGAACTACGGTAATCTTGAAATAGCATTCAACATAGCCACCATCTTCATGGTGAGTTTTTTCTTTCTTGGCTTTTTCTATTGGGTAAGCAGACCAGAGGCCGGATTCTTCAAAAAGTTTGGCCGTTTCATCTGGGAATATCCAACCTTTCTCTCAGTAAGCATGGGGCTTTCGCTGCACAATGCCATTGCAGTGATGGAAGGCTTTACAGGAAAAAAATCAGCGTTTGTGCGCACACCCAAATTTGCAATAAGCGGAAAAAAAGCAGGAACATGGACTGATAAGAAATACAGAGCCATCAAAGTGTCACCACTCACCGCTTTTGAATTTTTGTTATTTCTCTATTTCGCATTTGGAATTGTTTATGCCTTTGTTTTCACAGGCAAACCACCACTTAACGAAAGAGACTTCGGCCTTTTGCCTTTCCACATCATGCTTACGCTGGGTTATGGCTTCGTCACCTTCTTTTCTTTGAAGCACGCCAAGGCTTGATTCTGTGAAATTATACACTGACCTTAGCAAGAATTTCTTGCCTAAATTTGGAGTACTCAATCCTCCACATGATTTAATGTGTCTCAAAGAATAGATGGCAGAAGGGATTTATTCAATCAATTTGATATGAATTGGTTGATGAAGTTCGGTATCTGAAAAATTTCGCTCAAATCGGTTTTTCTTTAGACTGAATTACATATATTTGCGACCAATCGGAAAAACCTGAAAGGTATTTCCGATTACTAAACTCTCTTAAGACATAAACCTAACTCAAAATCCAATGAGATTTTTTGCTAATCTTGTTTGCGCAATTATGCTTTGTGCAGCCATCACTGTGAGCAATCGAAGCGTTGCTCAATCCAACCACACCGTAACGTTTTCTGGTAGCACCGCTGATTTTAATGCATCTGAAGCAATTTCGGCTGCGGCAAGCAACACAGATTACTACATCACTTTCGATGGCAGCAATCTCTATCTTGGAGCATTCCGTACCAGTGGCAGTTTCGGCTCGGCCGACAATTTTGCGGTTTATCTAGACACTGACCCAAACTCCACTCCAACCAGTGGCAATGGAACTACAGCGGGGCAGAGCTATAATGGAGTAACCGGCACATTGCCATTCAGCGCCAACTACAATGTGCATGCTGAAGAGACCTATCAGGAAGCTCGCGATTTCGCAAGTTCATGGGCCAGCACCATCAGCGGCGTTACCTACCATACAGGTAGCACATGGCGCGAAGTTGCCATTCCGTTCAGCAGTATTGGTAGTCCCGATGCGCTCTATATTACTATGTGGATGGGATACACTGGCGGCATTTTTAGCAATGCTCCCGGTGCAGACTTAGGCAGTGGTGCCAACCCAACGGTGGTTAATTACATTGGTGGCTTTGGTGTAAGCAGCGTGGATTGTATTCCGGTAAATACCACTGACACTCCAATAACCGCATCGCTTACCGATGCTGTGCCGGCAAGCGGTATTACCTATGGTAAAATCACCATCAATGCATCAAACATTACTGCGACAAACGACTTCAACATTGCCGCAGGCGGTTCGCTCAATGTGACTGGCAGCAGTTTCGATATTTCAGGAAGAACCATATTGATGGGAGGCGCATCAGCAGGAACTGGCCGAGGAACTACTATCAACTACACAGGAGGCACACTTACAACTGATAATACTACAGCTATCACATTTAACGGTGAAGGATTGCTTACAGGCAATGCCCTAACCTACAATGCAGCAATAACTGTAAATCGCAAATTCACACCGCTGAGTGGTGGAAATACCACAATAGGCACTGGTGGATCTATAGACCTCAGAGCCAATAGCTATGTGAATGCAAATGCGCTCACGTATGCAGCCAATTCAATATTGATGTACAACACGGGCAACACGTTCACTGCTGGTGTAGAATGGACTGCCAATGCAACCAGCGGAAGCGGAGTGCCTTCAAATGTTCTGATAGGAAACAATGTGGCCAACAGCGTTTTGAGTTTTGGCACATCGGCACAATTCCGACATGTGAATGGAAGCGTTACTGTAAGCAATACAACAAGCGGCAATGGACTTACACTTTCAACAAGTGCGGGTGGCGATTTGCAACTGACCGGAAACTTTGTTCAGAACGGAACATTTACACACAACAGCAGGGCAGTTACATTCAATGGCACTGCTGCGCAAACTATAAGCGGAACATTGAACACCGCAGGCGCTGCTAACAACTTTGCATATTTAATCCTGAACAATACACATGCTAGTGGTGTCACATTGAATTCAAGTGCTCGCATCACGGCCACGAGTGGTGATGTACTGCAACTGCTCAACAGCGGCCCTCTGAATATTGGGACAGGTGCTACTCTGACATTGGAAAACAACGGGGGCAATGTGCGTGTGACAGGTGGTGTACGCACTGTAAACTTCAATACAGCTACCAGTGTAATGTCATTTACAGGAACAAAGACTGTGGCGGCTACCAGCGGTGGTACTTTGAGTTTTACATCCTCAGCTTCATTTGGAACAGTTGCTATTTCTGTGGCTACCAACTTCGGAGCTGCACTTACTACTATCGGAAACAATACCTATTTACAAATCAACAATGGCGGTGCAGTAAGCACTAATGCTGTAACATATGCTAGCGGATCCACACTTAACTACAACACAGCAGGTGCTTATGGAAGAAGCACAGAGTGGAATGCCACAAGCGGTGCAGGCTTTCCGCACCATGTATTGATAAGCAACAGCGGCACTGCACTTGACATCAACAATGGAAGTAACACTGCACGTTCGTGTGGTGGCAATCTCACCATCAATGATGGATGTACCTTGAGCATGGGTTCTATGACAGGAGCACTATCCGTAGGAGGCAATGTCACAGTTGGTGCCGGTACGAGTGGAACACTCACATTGTCTTCAGCAGGAGGTGGCAACCTAAATGTGGCAGGCAACTTTACCAAGAACAGCGGAACCCTTACACCCAACGCACGCACAGTTACATTCAACGGAGCCGGTGCACAAGCGTTTAGTAGCAACGCTACTGAAACCATTGCTACCGTTGTGGTGAGCAATACAAGCGGTACTGTGAGCATAAATAGTAGCATTACCATTTCAACTGCCGTTACTTTCAATGCAAACACCACATCCGTAATAGGAAGTTCAGCCGCACTTACCATGTCGCAGGGTTCCACCTTCAATGGCAGCAATGCCGGCTCCACCATTACAGTGAATGGTACTTTGAGAAATACTGGTTCTACAGGAGCAACAATCAACTCTAGCGCGGCTACCCTCACCATTGGCTCCACAGGCACTTATGATCATAATATAACGCAGAGTGGGCAAGCCAACTTAGGCACCATACCTACTTCGACTTGGACCAATGGATCTACATGTTTGATAAGCGGACTCACTAACCCCAATGCCGGTGCCTGGTTTGCAGGTGGTGCTACTCAAACATTCAGAAACTTTACCTGGAATACAGCATCATTAACCACGATACCCAATATGGCGGGTGCTACTCTTACATGCACCCAGACTTTCACCATGACTACCACCAATAGTGGGGCACTGCGCATGGGAACCAACAGCAGCGGTACTATAACCTGCGGAGGATATGCGCAAACAGGTGGAATACTGGACTTTGCCAGTGGCAACGGCAGCGGAACATTAAATTGCTCCGGCACCTTCAACCAGACAGGTGGTACAATACAAGAGAGTGGAACAGGCACAGCGCACTTCATCAATTTCAATGGCAGCAGCACGCAAAGTATTACCATCATTTCACCATCAACCGATTTCAATTACACATTCAACAATGTGAATGGCTTTACACTGAACAGCGCCATCAGCGTGAGCAACAACAGAACAGTGAATCACACACGCGGTGCATTCAGTGGTGCCGGTTCTATTTCATATGGTGCAACCGGAACAACACTGAACTACAATGGCAGCGCTGCTATCACTACTTCTAATTATGAGTGGCCATCCGCCAGTGGCCCTGTCAACGTAATTAGCAACAATGCAGCAGGAATTTCGCTGCATGCAACAAGAACTATTGGTGGAGTGCTTACGCTTTCCAATGGTGTATTCAACCTTGGTGCAAACAACCTCACTATAAGCAACAGTGCAACAGGAGCGATTACAACCGGGGGTTCTTACAGCGCTACCAATATGATCGCGGCTAGCGGAGCAGGTCAATTGATCCGCGCATTAGCAACAGGTGCCAATACATACTTATGGCCTATTGGTGATGTAACCAGCACTACAGAATATTCTCCGGTGCAATTGGCATTCACTGCAAACAGTGTAACAAGAAATATTGGAGTGAATGTGGTGGATGCTGCACATCCACAAGTGGACAACGCTCCTGTTCAGACAGACTATCTAACACGCCACTGGCAGTTAAGCAACAGCGCAGCTGGTAACTATACCTATACCGGATCCTTTACCTATGTTGCTGCCGATGTAGTTGGCGGAGCAGCGTCAAATATTCGAGTAAACTATTACAGCAGCAGTGCATGGACTCAAGATGGCGGAAGTATCTCAGCAAGTAATGTGCTGACTACTACAACGGGTCTTACGCAGGTTACAGGACCGCTTCCAAGCTCATTTGATGTAACAGGCCGTGTGAACAGCGGCAATACGTATGTGTGGAATCAAACCGGAACTGCAAACTTCACCACAGCAGGCAACTGGACACCAAGCAGAAGCAATTTGCGTGCAGATGATATTTTGGTGTTCAACAACGGTGCAACTACAACAGCCACCAACGTGCCTAACCAAACCATTGGTCAATTGCTGATATCAGGAAATACAACTGTGAGTTTTACCACAACCGCAGCCAACACACTCACGATAGGTGGCAACAATGGAACCGACTTCAGCATAGCATCAGGAAGCACATTGAACATAACAAGTGCGAACGGATTAACAGTGTCTCATAGCAATTCTTGTGTAGGTTCAATAGATGGCACATTGACAATTTCGAACCTCACTACCAATGCCTTCAATACTACAAACAGCGTAACAACAGTAACAGGCACAATCAACAACATAGGCGTTGTTACCGGCAGCCTTACCTCGCTGCTCATGAATTCGGGCAGTACTTACAACCACAACTGGACTACTGCTGCAGGTACAATACCAACCGCCAACTGGGATGATGCATCCACTTGCCGTATTCAAGGATATACAAGCAACACTGCTCAGCCAACTGGTATTGGTCAAGCCTTCGGCCATTTCATTTGGAACTGCGCAGGGCAAACGGGTGATGTTCAACTTACTGGTGGACTAACTACAATAGATGGAAACTTTACAGTAAGCAGTACCAACGGCAATGAATTGAGACTCACCAACACCACAAGTTATACCCTGAACGTAGGTGGCAACATGAGCATAAGCACCAACAATACAGAGTTGCGCATGGCTCAGGGAAATGGAACTTACACAGCCACCATCAATGTGTTGGGTAACTACACACAGAGCAATAACTCTACGCTGCACATCAACAATGGTGATGGCAACACTACCGCCAGGCTTTATGTAGCAGGCAATTTCAATTTTTCAGCAGGTACCATCACCGCTCCACAGGGCCTAAACAACCTGATAGAGTGGAACGGCAGCAGCGCACAAGCCATCACCATAGCAGGCACCATGCCTACCAACGCAATTGATTACAGAGTAAACAATACCGCAGGATTTACACTTACCGGTACCATTCCAGTAAACAATAATTCTACCTTCTACCGCACTGCAGGAGCTATTAGTGGTGGAACTATTACCTACAATGCCACTGGTACAAGATTGGTTTATGAAGGCACCACTGCTATGACGACAGGAGTAGAGTTTCCTGCAACCAACGGACCAGAGGATGTAACGATCAACAGTACCAATACGATCACATTAAGTGGTTCGCGAACGTTACCGGCAGGCGGAATATTTACCAATTCGAATGGAATATTCGCTTTAGGAAATTTCGATTTACAACTAAACAATACTGCGGCAGGCGCCATAGTGAATGCGAGTCCAAGTGCATCCAATATGATAGCAACCAGTGGCACCGGCCAACTGAAGCGTTCGGTTTCATCTGCTATCAATCTTTTGTATCCAATAGGTGATATTACCGGTACAGCGGAGTACTCTCCATTCAGTTTGAATTTCTCATTTGTACTTGGTTCTTATGTTATTGGTATCCGTGTGATAGATGACACCGCGGCCGTATTGAGTACGCCTTATTCACCCATTGATTATTTATCCAGATTTTGGGTAGCATCAGTAAGTGGTGGCATCAGTATATCCACCTACATACCAAGTATGACTTACAATGTACCTGGCGATGTAAATGGAACAGAGAATAACCTTCAAGTGGCGGTGTTCCCTGCTGGAGCTTCTGCCTGGAACCACTACAGCACCACACTTGTTTCTCCTACCATTACCAAGTCTGGGGCTGCACTTAATGATTTGAATTTTCTGTTGAATGGTGCCATTTTCAGTGGCCGCACTCCGGTGAAATACTGGGATGGATCAACATCTACCGACTGGAACACTTCTGACAACTGGACACCAAGCGGAGTACCGATAAGCACGGATAATATAGACTTTAACGGCAATGCATCTAATCCATGTGTGCTCAGTGGAAGCGCTACAGTGAATCACCTCACCATGAGTGACGGTGGCAATCTCACTGTAGGTTCCGGTGGCTCACTCACTATTGCCGGAAATTTCACTTATAACAACACATCGAGTCTCACCTTCGACTGCAACAGTACTTTATCACTTACCAATACAACATTCAATCAGACTGTGCCGGCCATTACCTATGGCAACTTGATCCTTGGAACAGGAGCAAGAACTCTAGCTAATAGTGGCACAATAAACATTTGTGGCAATTACACCCCCACCACAGGTGCACTGACAACCACAGGAAGCACTGTAAACTTTAACGGAACGGCTGCACAAAGTATTCTGACGAACGCTACAAGTTTCAACAACCTGATGATTGCCAACACAAGCGGCAATGTGAACAGTGCTGCCAACGTCACTATCAATGGAGCAATGACGGTGAATGCAGGTGCACGTTTCAATAAGACAACAAACGGACTAACGATAGCAAGCGGAGCAACTGCAACCATAAATGGGTACCTGCGCAATGCTGCAACAGTTACCCCAACTGGCACACTTACGGTGGCCAATGGCGGCACTTATGAGCACAATACTACCACGCCCGGAACCATTCCAACTGCAACTTGGCAGACAGGTTCAACCTGCGAATTGATAGGCAACTTTTCTTCAGCCAACTTGAATTGTCAGCTTCAGAATTTCCATCATTTCAAAGTAAACTTTAGTGGTAGTGGGAATGTGAATACCAATGAAACCCTGAAGACTATCGGAGGCGACTTCACCATAGCTGCAACAGGCACAGGGATATTCAGATTATCTGATGGGGGAACAAATACTATGACAGTAGCCGGTGACCTGATACAGACCGGAGGCACCTTTTATATGTCAACAGGAAACAACACTGATTGGATAATAATGCTTACTGGTGACTATAGTCAAACTGCAGGAGCAATGGATATGTACAGTGGCGGAGCATCCGGAACTGGTGACATATATATACAAGGAAACTACTCGCGCAATGGCACCGGTACCATTACTGCAACAGGATCAGGTACAGATAATGGCCGTTTCTATTTTGAAGGAACCACTCAATCCATCTATGAAAATTCATCAGCCTTGCAAAACAACATGTGGATTGACTACATCATTACTTCAGGAAGCACCACTTCGCTACTAAGCGATCTTAAATTGCATGGAACATCTGCTACCTACACCGGTACTATGAATACCCAAAGCGGAGGTATTCTGGATGTAGGCACCTACGTAATTTCATCTGCCACATCACCGGCCTCAACCAATGATGCAGTGATAGTGAGCAGTGGTGGCACCATACGTACTGCCAATACAGCAGGTCTGAATTCTACTGGTGCTACGGGCAGTGTGCAAACAGCTACACGAACCTTCAACTCCGGTGGCACATATGAATACAATGGCACAGCCAATCAGAACACCGGAACTTTCTTTACTACCACATCTACTGCCAACACAGTAGCCAATTTGATTTTTTCAAATACAGCAACTACTGTAACACTCAACTCTGGCAGCAACCCAACTGTAACAGGTGTAATGACATTCGGCTCGGTGAACACAGCCAACTTTGATGTAGGTGTCCAAACGGTTTATATAAATAATACCACCACGGCTGCGGTTGTTCGCACGGGAACAGGTCACGTAATAGGCAATCTGAAAAGAAGAATTGCATCAGGCAGCAATGTGTACAACTGGCATGTGGGTACATCTACCGGATACTCACCTGCGCATCTTACCTTGACCACAAGCGCTGCCGGTGGTGCCAACTCAGGAATTACAATAAGAGCTACTGATGGAGTTCATCCACAAGCTGCATCATCTACATTGAGCACCACAGCCTATGTGAATCGGTACTGGACTGTGACCAACGCATCAAGTAATCTCACAGCAAGCAGTTCGCAATTCACCTATCTACCGGCAGACTTAGTGGGTGGAGCAACTGCCGCTACCATGGGACTGGAGCGATACAGCGCAGGCTGGACAGGGCTTACTGAAACTTCGGTAACCAACCAAATAACAGGATCGGGATTGAATGGCACAACTACTTTCGGTGACTTCCGCGCAGCGGCTGATTGTTCATCATTCACTGCCACCATTACTCCGGGCGGTGCTACTACTTTCTGCACCGGTGGCTCAGTAGCTCTTACGGCTTCATCCAACATTTCTGGCAGCACATATAGTTGGTCACCGGCTACAGGACTGGATGCAACAAACGTTGCAGCAGTTACTGCAAACCCGACCTCTACGCAGACTTACACTGTTACTGCTACATCACCACAGAACTGTGTGGATGCTGAAACGGTGACGGTCACAGTACTTCCACTGCCAACTGCGGCCATCAATGGCACTGACAACATCTGTTACAATACCGGTTCATTTATCAACTTCAGCGGCACTGCAGGCGCCACTGTTACTTACACCGTGAATGCCGGGCCAAATCAAAACATAGTTCTGAATGGAGGTGGAACAGCATCATTGAACAGTGGCAACCTGACTGCTACTACCACTTATACTTTGGTAAGTGTGGATAATGGCTATTGCATAGAGCCTGCAACCGGAAGCGCTGTGCTTACAGTGGCACCACAGCTCGTTGCTGGTATTGGAGGCAGTTCAAGCATTTGCCAGGGAGCTGCTACCAACATCACATTCACAGGGACACCTAGTGCAACCATTACATACACGATAGATGGTGGCGCAAACCAAACTGTTGTGCTAAGTGGCGGAGGTAATGCATTTGTAAACACGGGTGACATCTACACAAGCTCAACCGTATATGCGTTGGTATCAATAACTGATGGTACATGCAGTGCCAGCGCAAGTGGCAGTGCAACAATCACCACCACACAGGTGCCTGAGGCTGCCATTAGCGGAACAATTTCTATTTGCAGCGGGTCCTTTACAAATATTGATTTTGAAGGAACACCTGGTGCAACTGTTACTTACACAGTGAATGGCGGCCCCAACCAAACCATCATGCTGAATGGTTCAGGCTTGGCTACATTAAATACTGGCGCACTCGTGATTAACACCACGTATGCATTGGTAAGTGTAGTAAGCGGAGGATGTACCGAAACACTCACAGGCGATGCTGTAGTAACTATGTTGACCAATACATACTTTGCCGATACTGATGGCGATGGCTTTGGTGATGCGGGTATTTCAGCTTGTACAAATCTGCCGGGCTATGTGAACAATGATGACGACTGCGATGACAGCGATGCAGCATTGAACCCCAACACAAACTGGTATGCAGACTTAGATGGTGACGGATTTGGCAGCTATATATATTCCACACAATGTGCTGATCCATTGGTAGCAGGCGTAGTTCAAACCGGTGGCGACTGCGATGACAGCAATCCGCTTGTTTACCCAACCTCAGCAGAAATATGCCTGAATGGAATAGATGACGACTGCGATGGATTTGTAGATGAAGGTTGCACAAATCCACCTGCTAACGATAGCTTCAGCAATGCAGCGAGCGTGAGCACATCAGGCGTAGCATATCCAGTTGGCAATTGTTACAACGGTACTTTGATAGATGCCACTGTATCGCCAGAGGGTACAGCCGGCAACGTAGGCGGTGGCGGTGGCCACGATGTGTGGTACAAAATAGTAGCGCCTTCATCAGCATTGCGTGTGTTGGCTACTACGAGCAGCATGAATATCGTACTCGAACTACACAACTCATCAGCAGTGCAGTTGGATGTAGAAAATGATTTGAATGCCATAGGTAACGAAAGCATGAATACAACAGGCCTCACAGTCGGTGCTACTTACTACATAGCAGTTCGCAGCCATGATGGTGTGAAAGGGCCATTCAATATTTGTGTGCAGTCGTTGGGAAACAGCTACTGCAATGATGGCAGTGGTGCTTACGAACTCTGTTCGGCATTCAAGCCAAAATGGACAGGTGCAAATGGCTACACATTCAACTTTACACCAACAGGTATAACACCCGGTGTGCCTACCTCCGGCACCAGTGCAAGCCAGATATCACTTTCAACAGGAGCACTTGCACTGCGCCATGGAGGCACCTACGATGTCACCATTGATGCCACCTATGTATTGCCAGAAGAAACAGTAGTGGTGACTGGCAGCTCGGTATGCAGCATCAGCATCAATGCACATGCAAGTGTGGAAGTGAAGGCAGAACAACGTTGCGGCTACCCTGCCACATTGCTGAAAGGAAGTGTACTGCAAGGCAAACCTTTTGTTTGTGCTGCACTCAACTTCACACTTGAATTTACAGAGATGAACGTGTGCGCAGGCGCTCCCATTGGAATGCCTTTCTATGCAACCACCATTGGACCATCATCTACCATCAACCTGAGCACCGTGGCCGGGGTAGTTGGCGGAGGCAAATGGTATAGTGTAAGATGGCAGCCCAACTTCATCTATGGAGCAGGCGCTTACGGCATAGCGCGTGTAATCTATGTAGGCGGCAGCGCCATGGGTGGCGATGTGTATACCATGGGAGAAAACAGTGAAGAGAAAACCACTGATGCAATATTGGTAAGCAATGTCTACCCCAATCCGAACAATGGCGAAACCTTGCAATTGAGCATAACAGGTGAGGTAAATGAAAAAGTGCAATTGCGCATGATGGATAGCAGTGGCAAGTTGATTTACTCTACATCATACATATGGGACGGTATGCAGCAAGTCACCATCCAATTTGACCAAGCACTTGCGAATGGCATCTACTTAGTAGAGGTTGCAACAGGTGCGCAGACTACTACACACAAACTAATAGTGCAGAGATAGAACATATTCAATCAAGCAACATGAACCCGCTTTGCATAGAGCGGGTTTTTTGTTGGTTGAAAAGAAGAGTGGCGAATAAGAAATTGGATGGGCATAAAAAATGACCGCCCTTGTATGAGCAGCCATTTCAAATTTGATTGAAAATATTTTAGAGCTTGAACCCGTACATTGCTTCCATACCATTGGCGTACATGCCTCGCACTTCCACGTATGTGCCTTCTTTGCCAGCCAGTGCGGCTTTCAATTCTTCGGGTGAGTTTATCTTTTTATCTCCAATGCGTGTGATGATGAATCCGCGCTGCATACCAAGGCTTTTGAATTTTCCGTTTTGTATATCGCTGATTTTGGCACCGCCTCCAATGCGCAGTGATGACAACTCCTCAGATGAAGGCGCTACAAAAGTGGCACCCAGTGATTGATATGATTCTTCTGCACTTGCCTTGAAATCATCGAGCTGTGCTTTGCCGCTGCGGTTTCTCAGCGTCACCTCTACTACTTGCGTTTTGCTGTCACGCCATACTGTTACTTTTATTTTATCACCTGGCCTGTGCTTGCTCACCTGCTCTTGCAATTCAGGTACGTTCTTCACTGCGGTCTCTCCTACCTTTTGTATCACATCACCTTCTTTGATGCCGCTATCTGCCGCAGCGCCACCTTCAGTAAGTGAGCGCACATACACTCCGCTCACTTCTTTCAGGCCAAGTTCTTTGGCTTGTTCTTGTGTTACATCGCCTATTTGTACACCAATGAAGGCGCGTTGCACATGACCAAATTCTATCAAGTCCCGCGCTACTTTTTGGGCAATGCTACTTGGCACCGCAAATGAGTAACCACTGAACACACCACTACGTGATGCGATCGCTGTATTGATACCCACCAATTCGCCACGGGTATTTACAAGTGCACCACCGCTGTTGCCCGGATTCACAGCTGCATCAGTTTGAATAAAACTTTCCACCGGAAAAATCTCTTCAGTAGTCTGCCCTTGCTGACCGCCACCAAGCAGATTGATATTTCGCGCTTTGGCACTCACTATGCCTGCGGTAACAGTGCTCGTAAGGTCGAAAGGATTGCCAACTGCTATCACCCACTGCCCTATTCTCACATCTTCACTATTGCCCCATTGCACAGCAGGCAGGGCCTTTTCATCAATCTTTATTACGGCTATGTCAGTGCTTGGATCACGGCCCACAACGGTGGCTTCATAGTTCTTGTTGTTGTTCAGTGTCACTTGCAATTTTTCAGCCCCCTCTACTACATGGTTGTTGGTAATGATGTATCCGTCTTGAGAAATGATGACACCGGAGCCGCTTCCCATCTGCACCTGGTCTTGCTGCTGGTATCCGAAAAAATCCATCCATGGATTGTACATGGTAGGCACCGTTGTTTGTGTCTTCACATGCACTACGCTGTTCACAGTTCGCTCAGCAGCTACAGTGAAATCAATTGAGCCATCCACGGGCAGCGGAGCATAGTTGGCGTTGTACACAGGCAATCCGCTGGCACTGTCCCAACTCATTTCGTTTTGGTTGTCAAAGAAAATTCTGTAAGACCCGAGGGCAATCATTCCGCCTGCAAGGGCCATGGCAATCATCATCAGTTTCTGTTTCATCTTGTTGTTGTTTTAAAAATTGGTTTGACTAATATTTACTATTTGAAAATAGAGAACTCAAAACTATTCAGATTGTTTTTCATGAAGCAAGGCTAAAAGTTTGAAAAAACGTTAATGCATTGATTGATTGATTTGAAATAGTCATGATTTGAAAGTGTTTTGAGTGAATCACTCAGACGTACTCTGCTTTCATTTCATTCTTTATGCCAATTGACAACAATGTGACAGACTCGTCACAACATCCAACAGAAAGTTTCTGACTATAGAAGAATGTACCCGGGACGGGAATCGAACCCGTACAGCCGCAATGGCCACAGGATTTTAAGTCCTGCGTGTCTACCAGTTCCACCACCCGGGCAAACACAGAAAAAAAAATCCCGACCTGAAGGCAGATCGGGATTTATTACTTGAGCGGGAGACGAGACTCGAACTCGCGACCCCGACCTTGGCAAGGTCGTGCTCTACCAACTGAGCTACTCCCGCTTGATAAAAGAACTTTTGAGGGGCGCAAATGTAACCGTGACTTTTCCTTTTCAAAATCTATGATGCAGATTTTGAAAAAAAATTGTCGTCATGAATTCATTACATGCCCTCATATTTCGCTATCCCTCGGCTATGTACAACGAAAAAGGCTGATGCGCAATGCAACAGCCTTTTTAATAAAAACAATGGTAGTTTGCGAATTATTCAGCCGCAGCTTCGTCATCCGATTTCTTTTTGCGTTTTGCCTTCGGCTTAGCTTCCGTAGCCTCAGCCACAGAAGCCTCAGTGGCAGTAGTATCAGCATCGGCAGTTTTTTTCTTAGCACCACCTCTGCGTGTGCGTGTTTTCTTAGCTTCTACTTCCTTGCCTTTGCCCGTGTATAGTGTATTGAAGTCAACCAATTCTATCAGGCACATTTCGGCATTGTCGCCCTGGCGGTAGCCGGTGCGTATGATTCGGGTGTAGCCTCCGGGACGCTCTGCAATTTTCGGTGCCACTTCGCGGAAAAGTTCTGTTACCGCCTCTTTGTTGCCTAAGTAGCTGAATACGGTTCTACGGTTGAGCGTAGTATCCGCTTTGCTTTTGGTAAGCAGAGGCTCTACATATCTGCGCAGTGCTTTTGCTTTGGCCACCGTAGTGTTGATGCGCTTGTGGGCAATAAGTGAGCTGGCCATGTTGGCAAGCAGGGCCGCCCTGTGCGCAGAGGTGCGGCTCAAATGATTTACTGTTTTTCCGTGTCTCATATCCTATTTGTTGATTTGGAGAATTGGTGACCTGTTGATTGGTTTACTTGTTTCATTCAACAATTCAACCAATCAACAATTCAACAAATTCTCAATCTCTGTCCAATTTGTATTTTGATGTGTTCATTCCAAACTGGAGTCCTTTGCCTTCAACGAGTTCTTCCAATTCTGTGAGTGATTTTTTACCGAAGTTGCGGAATTTCAACAAGTCATTTTTGTTGAATGAAACCAAGTCGCCCAGCGTTTCAATATCAGCAGCTTTTAAGCAGTTGAGCGCGCGAACTGAAAGATCCATGTCCACCAGTTTGGTCTTCAAAAGCTGACGCATGTGCAGCGAAGTTTCGTCAAATTCTTCTGACTCTTTCTTCACTTCAGTTTCCAGGGTGATACGCTCATCGCTGAATAGCATGAAGTGATGAATCAGAATTTTTGCGGCCTCTTGCAATGCAAGTTTTGGAGTGATACTCCCATCGCCTTGTATTTCTACAATCAGTTTTTCGTAGTCAGTCTTTTGCTCTACGCGGAAGTTCTCTACGCTATACTTCACATTGCGAATGGGTGTGAAGATGGAGTCAACCGGTATAGTACCCACAGGTGCACTGTTGGTTTTATTCTCTTCAGCAGGGCGATATCCACGGCCTTTGCCAATGGTAATGGTCATGTTCAGCTTCACTTTGCTTTCCATATTGCATATCACCAAATCTGGATTGAGCACCTGAAATGCTGTGGTGAAATTGCTGATATCCCCGGCTTTGAATTGCTCCTGACCGTTGATGTTGATGGTTACCTTTTCATAGTCTGTATTCTCAATCTGACGTTTGAAACGCACTTGTTTGAGGTTAAGAATTACTTCTGTTATGTCCTCTACTACACCCTTCACTGTACTGAATTCGTGGTCCACTCCTTCCACCTTGATGGATGTGATGGCATAACCCTCCAGCGATGAAAGCAGAATTCTGCGCAGGGCGTTGCCAATAGTGATTCCAAAGCCCGGCTCCAGAGGGCGAAATTCGAATGAGCCTGCAAAGTCATTGCTTTCAAGCATTACCACCTTGTCCGGTTTTACGAAATCCAAAATTGCCATTGTGTTTATTTGTTCTTTATTGTTATTGTTATTTTGAGAAAAAAAATCTGATTCAGATTACTTAGAATACAATTCAACTATGAGTTGCTCTTTGATATTCTCAGGTATCTGAGTTCTTTCCGGATAGGCTAAGAAAACTCCTTGCTTATCAGCATCGTTCCAGTCCAGCCAGTCATATTTCCTGCGCGCGGCAAGAGCGAGTGTAATGGTTGGCAGCGACTTAGACCTTTCGCGCACCACCACTTTGTCGCCTGGGCGTAGCGAATAGCTTGGAATATTCACTACAGAACCATTTACGGTAACATGGCTGTGGCTTACTAACTGACGGGCACCCATGCGGCTATTGGCTAGGCCAAGGCGGTAGCAGGTGTTGTCTAATCTTGCTTCGCACAGTGCAAGTAGTATTTCACCTGTTACACCAGTTTTGGCTGATGCCTTTTTGTAAAGATTTTCAAATTGGCGCTCCAATATGCCATAGGTATATTTTGCTTTTTGCTTCTCGCTCAATTGAACTGCGTACTCTGATTGCTTGGGTCTTCTTTTGGAAGGTCCATGCTGACCCGGTGAGTATGGTCTCTTTTCAAAGTTCTTGTCCGGGCCGTAAATAGCCTCCTTGAATTTGCGGGCAATTTTTGATTTTGGTCCTGTATATCTGGCCATTTTATCTGATTGATTTTGTCTGAGTTATTTGAAACTGATTTTCACTTGTGTGTCTTGAGGTTGTTCCTCAAGATTAGATCCTGCGCTGTTTAGGTGGGCGACAACCGTTGTGAGGCATAGGTGTTACGTCCACTATTTCAGTCACCTCAATGCCATTGCCGTTTAAGGTGCGTATGGCAGATTCGCGACCGGCTCCCGGGCCTTTCACATACACTTTTACTTTGCGCAATCCCATATCAAATGCTTCCTTGGAACATTGCTCAGCAGCAAGCTGCGCGGCATAGGGCGTGTTCTTCTTGGAACCACGAAAACCCATCTTGCCAGCGGATGACCAGGAAATAACCTGCCCCATATTGTTGGTGAGGCTGATTATTATGTTGTTGAAGGTAGCTTGCACGTGGGCCTGGCCTACGGCTTCTACGGTCACGTTTTTCTTTTTCTTCTTTTCTACTTTAGCCATTGTGTGTTGTATATCTGATTAGCTGTTAGGGCCAGTTATCTATTTGGTCACTTTCTTTTTATTAGCAACGGTCTTGCGCTTGCCTTTGCGGGTGCGTGAATTGTTCTTGGTGCTTTGGCCTCTAACGGGCAGGCCTGAGCGATGGCGAATCCCACGGTAGCAACCAATGTCCATAAGGCGTTTGATGCTGAGCTGCACATCAGAGCGCAGTGCACCTTCTGTTTTCAGGTTTTCGGTGATATAGCCGCGGATTTTAGATAGATCGCTGTCATCCCATTCCTGCACTTTTTTGTCAAAGTTTACACCTGCCGTTTCCAGAATTTTGCGCGCAGTACTGCGGCCTATTCCATAGATGTATGTAAGGCCTATTTCGCCTCTTTTGTTTTTTGGTAAGTCTATACCTGCTATACGAGCCATGTTATTGTTATGAGCTTTGAGCTTTGAGCCATGAGTTTTGAGCTACAAATAGCTCATGGCTCACAGCTCGTTGCTGGTTGTTGTTATCCTTGTCTTTGTTTGAACTTCGGGTTCTTTTTGTTAATCACATACAGCTTGCCCTTTCTGCTTACAATCTTGCAGTCGGCTGAGCGCTTTTTGATGGATGCACGTACTTTCATTTCTCGTTGGTATTGAGATTTGAGTATTGAGTATTGAGAAAGAGATGTCTGTCATCTCATATCACATGCCTCAAGTCTCACATCTATTTGTATCTAAAACTTATTCTTCCTTTTGTCAAATCGTAAGGTGACATTTCCACCTTCACTTTGTCACCAGGCAGTATGCGTATGTAATTCATCCGCATCTTGCCGCTAATGTGGGCAGTTATCACATGCCCGTTTTCCAACTCCACTCTGAACATCGCGTTCGACAGGGCTTCCACAATGGAGCCGTCAAGTTCGATGGATGTTTGTTTCGCCATTTTTTACCTTTATGCATGCAGTCTTACTGACTGTTTTATTCCTTCAAATGTTGAGAGTATCTCTGCTTTGTCTTTGCGTATCACCACGGTGTGTTCGAAGTGAGCGCTCAGTTTGTTGTCCGCAGTCTGTATTGTCCAACCGTCCTTCATCTGCTTCACCTTTTTAGTTCCCATGTTTATCATGGGTTCTATTGCTATCACCAATGCATCGAACATTTGGGTGCCATGTCCTCGTCTTCCATAGTTTGGCACTTCGGGCGCTTCGTGCAGGTTGCGGCCAAGGCCGTGTCCTACCAGGTCGCGCACTACACCGTATCCGTGGCTTTCGGCTTTAGTTTGCACTGCATAGCCTATATCGCCTACTCTTTTGCCAGCCACGGCTTGCTCTATACCGAGGTAGAGGCATTGCATGGTTACATCCAGCAGTTGCTGTGCTTCTTCGCTTATCTCGCCTACGGCAAATGTGTATGCCGAATCGCCCCAGAAACCATCTTTGATAACACCAATATCTACCGAAACAATGTCGCCCTCAGCAAGTGGGGTTGCCGTTGGCAGGCCATGTACCACAGCGCTGTTCACACTGGTGCAGATGGAGTTGGGGTAGTTGTTGTGCTTGTAAAAGCCTGGTATTGCCCCATGGTCTCTGATGAATTGGTCAGCTATTCTGTCAAGTTCCAGGGTAGTGATTCCTGGTCTGACATGCTGCGACAATTCAGCAAGAGTTTTTCCAACAAGTAAAGAACTTTTTCGAATGAGTTCGATCTCATCCTGTGTTTTATAAATCGGTTTCTTATCCGCCATTTTTTCAAATTAGCTGGTGAAGCCTGTGCTCACCGCTGCGCTGCTTCGGCCTCTTACTCTTCCGCTTTTCATAAGTCCATCGTAGTGGCGCGATAGCAAGTGGCTTTCTATCTGCTGCAACAAATCCAAAATAACTCCAACTGTTATGAGCAGCGAGGTGCCTCCGAAAAACTGAGAGAACTGCTGCTGCTTAGCCAACTCCATCATCATAACCAATGAAGGCAATATGGCAATGATGCCTACAAAGATTCCACCGGGCAATGTGATGCGCGAGAGCACTTCATCAATGAAATCTGCTGTTGGCTTGCCGGGTTTCACTCCGGGTACAAAATTGCCATTGCGCTTGAGGTCATCTGCAATCTGGTTTGGGTTGGTCACTATGGCTGTGTAGAAGAAAGTGAAAAGCACAATCATGGTGAACAGCAGAAGGTTGTATCCCCAGCCATACATATTGGTCAGCTCTTTCAGAAATGCACTTTCCATCAAAGTCTCATTGCGTTGCAAATACAATGGAATGAACATGATGGCTTGGGCAAAAATGATGGGCATAACACCTGCAGAGTTTACTCTTAGCGGAATGTACGAGCGAGCGCCTTCGCCCTGTGGCATGTATCCTCCACCTGAATTGAGTTTGGCCATTTGCACAGGTATGCGCCTGATGGCTTGTATCACAGCTATGGTGGCGCCTATCACTATCACCAGCACTGCAATTTCTATTACAAAGAAGAATGGGCTGAAAGCAGGGTCGCTGAATTCTGCTGATACGGCACGTGGCAGGTCGGAGATAATACCCGTCATAATGATGAGTGAAATACCGTTACCAATGCCTTTGTCAGTAATCTTTTCACCAAGCCACATCACGAACAGGGTGCCGCATGTGAGAATGATGACTGCTGATACTGTCCAGCTAAAATCGCCAACGAATTGACCACGTATTTCAGCAGTTGCCAGATAGCCTGGTGCCTGCACAAGACCAATTGCGATGGTAAGGAAACGTGTCCACTGGTTGAGTTTTTTACGGCCGCTTTCGCCTTCACGCTGCATCTTGGTGATGGTTGGCACAGCAAGTCCAAGCAATTGAATAACGATAGAGGCCGAGATGTATGGCATAACACCCAATGCAAAAATGGAAGCGCGGTTGAATGCCCCACCAGTGAAGAGGCCAAGGAAACCCAGAAGGCCTTCCTTGTTACCGGTATTGAGGCTGGCTGTGTCCACACCAGGCAGGGCTATGAACGAGCCAATTCGATACACCAGCAAGAGTCCTAAGGTGAACAGGATCTTTTTGCGCAGTTCTTCGTGCGCCCAGATGTCTTTTATTTTCTTAATGAATGATTTCATAAATGGGTTTAGAGCTGTGTTGCTGTACCACCAAGTTTTTCAATAGCCTCTTTTGCTGTGGCCGAGAATCCGTGGGCTGTTACGCTCACTTTACCCTTCAGCTCACCACGGCCCAATACTTTTACTAATTCTTTTTTGCCACAAATGCCATGTGCCTGCAAAAATTCAGGGTTTATATCTGTCACGTTGTGCTTCTCTACCAACTGCTGAATCAGATCGAGGTTTATTCCTTTGTATTCAACACGATTGATGTTGCGGAATCCGAACTTAGGCAGTCTTCGTTGCAAAGGCATCTGACCACCTTCGAAACCAAGTTTGCGCTTGGTTCCGCTGCGTTGGCCCGCGCCTTTGTGTCCGCGGCCTGATGTTTCGCCAAGTCCTGAGCCTGGGCCACGTCCTACCCGTTTGCGGGTTTGAGTGCTTCCGGCTGCTGGTTTTAATGTATTGAGTTTCATCTTCTCTTGTTCTTTCTATTGTAGTGTTGATCCAATGTTGGTGATTGTAAGATCAAAGCCTTGTTGAAGTATTGATCAAAGCCACTGCTGGTTTATTTGTATTCTACTTTGAGCATGTGGTTCACTGCGCGTATCATGCCTGCAATGTTCGGGGTAAGTTCTTTTTCCACTGGAACATTCAGTTTTTTGATGCCCAACGCTTCAATCGTGAGCTTCTGCCTTTCGGGGCGGTCAATAGCGCTCTTCACCTGTGTTATTACAACTTTAGCCATTTTGTTTCTGTTTTTCTTATCCGTTGAATACTTTGTTGAGATCGATACCCCGGCTGCGAGCTACATCTTGCGCACTGCGCAGGCTGGTGAGTGCATCCAGAGTGGCCTTTACCACGTTGTGCGGATTTGAACTTCCTTTGCTCTTAGCAAGCACGTCAGTAACACCCGCAGATTCCAGTACTGCGCGCATTGCGCCACCGGCTATTACACCTGTACCATGCGAAGCTGGTTTGATGAAAACCCTTGCACCGCCAAATTTTCCATTTGACTCGTGTGGTATGGTTCCTTTTCTGATGGGCACCTGCACTAAGTTTTTCTTCGCATCTTCGACAGCTTTACTCACTGCTTCTGATACTTCTTTGGATTTGCCAAGGCCATGGCCTACCACGCCATTCTCGTTGCCTACTACTACTATAGCGGCAAAGCCAAATGTGCGGCCACCTTTGGTTACTTTGGTTACCCTGTTCACCGCTACAAGGCGGTCTTTCAATTCTGTTTCGCTTGAGCGAACCGGTCTTATGTCTGCCATTTTCTTATGTTAGAATTTGAGGCCTGCTTCGCGAGCAGCTTCTGCCAATGATTTTACACGTCCGTGATAGAGATAGCCTCCGCGGTCGAATATCACCGTAGTGATACCCGCTGCCTGTGCACGCTCTGCTATAGTCTTACCTACCATTTTGGCTTGTTCCAATTTGGCCACAGTTTGCGATTCTTTAATAATGCTTGATGCTGCTGAAGCCAGTGTTACACCGTTCAGGTCATCTACTATCTGAGCATATATCTGTTTGTTGCTGCGGAATACTGAAAGACGTGGTCTTTGCGGAGTTCCTTTTACAGTTGCTCTGATCCTTGTTCTGATTTTAGCTCTGCGAGCTTCTTTGCTGAATGCCATTGCTTTTATCTCCTTAATATTATTTGGCTGCTGACTTACCAGCTTTTTTGCGTACGTATTCACCTATGTATCTAACACCTTTGCCTTTGTATGGCTCTGGTGTGCGGAGGCTGCGTATTTTGGCTGCTACCTGTCCGAGCAATTGCTTGTCATGGCTTTCTAATGAGATGGTGGGGTTTTCTCCTTTCTCTGCTTTCGCTGAAAGTTTGATTTCCTTTGGCAATTCGAAAACGATGGGGTGGCTGAATCCCAGTGTGAGTTCCAGCAGCTGGCCTGTGGCTTTGCAACGGTAACCTACACCTATCATTTCCATTTCGCGCGTCCACCCAGTGCTCACACCTACCACCATGTTGTTGATGAGGGCACGATATAGTCCATGCTTGGCACGAATGGTTTTGTAATCACTGCTGCGAGTAAGGTTCACTACTCCATCTTGTATCTCTACATTGATGGCTGAGTCAATCTCTTGTGAAAGTTCGCCCTTAGGGCCTTTTACTTTCAGCACTCCGCTGGCCATGGATATCTCCACTCCGTTGGTTATTGATATGGGTGCTTTTCCTATTCTTGACATCGCTTTAAACGATTTTTTTGTTTGTTCTTCTAAATGTATTGCTCAATAAACGTAACACAATACTTCGCCTCCAACGCCTTGTGTGCGTGCTTCTTTGTCGCTCATCACACCTTTTGATGTGGATACTACTGCAATGCCAAGTCCATTGAGTACGCGTGGCAATTCTTCGGCATGTGCATACTTGCGGTGGCCGGGCGAGCTGATGCGTTCGATATTCTGAATGGCCGGTGTTTTTGTTTTTGCATTGTACTTCAGTGCAATCTTGATTGTGCCGGGCTTTCCTTCGTCAAATTTGTAGTTCAGGATGTAGCCTTTCTCATGCAGGATTTTGGTTATTTCCTTTTTCAGATTGCTGGCCGGTATTTCCACCACTTTGTGGCGTGCGGTCTGCGCGTTTCTGATGCGTGTGAGGTAATCTGCTATTGGGTCAGTAAACATGTGCTGTTTCTTTTCTCTGTTATCGTTTATTTCTATACTTTCTTACCAAGAGGCCTTTTTCACTCCTGGTATGCGGCCTTCCAAAGCCAGCTCACGGAACTGGTTGCGGCAAAGACCAAATTGGCGCATGTAACCACGTGGGCGACCAGTAAGCTGGCAACGGTTGCGCACGCGTACTTTGCTGCTATTGCGTGGCAGCTTTTGCAGTGCGTCCCAGTCACCGGCTTTCTTCAGCTCTGCGCGTTTTTTGGCATATTGCTCCACAAGTGCTATGCGTTTGCGCTCGCGGGCTTTCATTGATTCCTTGGCCATGGTCTGTTTTCTTTATTGTGTTTTATTTAGTAAATGGGAATCCGAATTCTTCGAGAAGTGCTTTGGCTTCTTCATTGGTGCCGGCTGAGGTCACCACTGTGATGTCCATTCCATTGATTTGCTTGATTTTGTCAAGGTCAATTTCAGGAAAAATGATTTGCTCTTTTACACCAAAGGTGAAATTGCCGTGACCATCAAAGCCTGATGACTTCACACCACGGAAATCGCGTGTTCGTGGCAGCGCTACTGATATCAGCCTGTCAAGGAATTCGTACATCTGGTCTCCGCGTAGTGTAACGCGGGCACCAATGCTCACTCCTTTGCGCAGCTTGAAGTTTGAGATGTCTTTGGTAGCATTAGTGCCTACAGCCTTCTGGCCGGCTATCAAAGTCATTTCATCCACAGCTGCGTCTATTATCTTTTTATCAGCTGTGGCTTTACCAAGGCCTTGATTAAGGCATATTTTGGTGATTTTAGGGACCTGCATTACTGATGAGTACTCGAAGCGCTTCATCAGCTTGGTTGCAATGTCTTCCTGGTATTTTGCTCTTAGGCGTGGTATGTTGCTCATTTGATTACCTCCTGCGATTTTTTGGAGTAGCGCTCCAGTTTTCCTTCTGTGTTTCTTCTGCGGCCAATGCGTGTGGCGTTGCCTTTACCATCCATCACTTTCACGTTGCTGATGTGGATGCCCGCAGGTATGGTTTCTATGCCACCCTGTGGATTTTGTGCGGATGGCTTGCGGTGTTTTTTCACCATGTTCACTCCTTCCACTATCACTTTGTCTTTGGCACGGTCCACTTCTACAATGCGGCCTTGCTTGCCTTTGTTGTCACCGGTGGTTACTACCACCATGTCGCCTTTTTTTATTTTCAAACGCTTGAACATCGTCTTTGCTTTTCTTTAGTTATTGATTTTAAAGAACCTCGGGTGCGAGTGATATGATCTTCATATAATCTTTTTCGCGCAGTTCGCGGGCTACCGGTCCGAATATGCGCGTGCCACGCAATTCGCCTGTTGCACTGAGCAGTACCACAGCATTGTCATCAAATCGGATATATGAACCGTCTTGTCTGCGCACTTCTTTTTTGGTGCGAACAATTACAGCTTTGGATACTGTTCCTTTCTTCACGTTGCCGGTGGGTATTGCATCTTTCACCGTCACCACTATCTGGTCGCCCAGCGATGCGTAACGCCTGCGTGTGCCACCGAGCACACGGATAACAAGCACTTCCTTGGCACCGCTATTGTCTGCTACCCTCAGTCTTGATTCGTTCTGTATCATTTTCTTTTCTTGTTGTTAGAGGACTGTCCTTCGCAGGCAGTCATATACATCTGTTGATTCGTTACTTGGCTTTTTCCACTACTTCCACCAGTCTCCAGCGCTTGAGTTTGCTCAATGGGCGTGTTTCCATGATTTTCACCACATCGCCTACTCCACACTCTTGCTTTTCGTCATGTGCCATGAAGCTTTTTGATTGCTTCACGAACTTGCCGTACTTGGGGTGCATCACTTTGGTTTCCACAGTTACCGTGATGGATTTGTTCATCTTGTTACTGGTAACTACACCAACTCTTTCTTTTCTAAGGTTCCTTTCCATTGTATGGAATTATTTGCTGTTTTTCTTTTCGTTCAGAATGGTTTTCATTCTGGCAATTTCTCTCCGTTTGTGACGCAGATTCATCGGGTTTTCTGTCCCAGCCACATTGTGGCTGAATTTCAATTTGGCCAGCGCTGCTTTTTCTTCCTTCAGCGTGTCGAGGATGGTTTCCTCGGTCATATTTCTCAAATCTTTTGCTTTCATGTCTCTATCTGTTATTCTGTATAGTCGGGGCGAACGATGAATTTGGTGCGGCAAGGCAACTTTTGGGCTGCAAGGCGAAGTGCTTCCTGAGCTGTTGCCAACGGCACACCTTCGGCTTCGAATAGTATGCGGCCTGGTTTGAGCACGGCTACCCAAAGTTCGGGTGCTCCTTTTCCTTTACCCATACGTACCTCTGCTGGTTTACGGGTAAGTGGCTTGTCAGGGAATACGCGTATCCATACCTGGCCTTCCCTTTTCATAAAGCGTGTAAGTGCTACACGGGCTGCTTCCAATTGGCGTGATGTAAGGAAGCCTTCATCGAGCGATTTGATTGCAAAGCTGCCGAATGCCAACTGCGAACCGCGGTGTGCAATGCCTTTTATCTTGCCTTTCTGCTGTTTCCTGTATTTCGTTCTTTTTGGTTGTAACATGATTCAGAATATCTTGAAGTCTGTTCTTTCTCTTTTTTTTTATTAGTCTCTGCGTCCACCGCCACCACCGCTTCTTCTATCTCCTGCTCCTCCACCTCTGCGGTCACCACCACCTCCTCTGCGGTCACCGCCTCCTCCTCTTCTGTCGCCACCTCTGCGGTCTCCTCCACGGTCGCCACCGCTTGCGCGGCCACTGCCTGTTGGTTGGCCAAAATTTGGAGCCAGGTCGCGTTTTCCGTATACCTCGCCACGGCATATCCACACCTTTACTCCTATTCTGCCATAGGCCGTGTGTGCTTCAGCATGGTGATAATCTATGTCAGCACGCAGTGTATGTAGCGGTGTGCGACCTTCTTTGAATGTTTCTGATCGGGCTATTTCAGCTCCGTTCACACGGCCGGCTATAGTCACTTTTATTCCTTCTGCACCCATGCGCATGCTTGTTCCGATGCTCATCTTGGTGGCTCTGCGGTACGATATGCGGCCTTCAATCTGGCGGCATATTCCATCAGCCACAAGGCGCGCATCGAGTTCTGGGCGTTTTATTTCGAAGATGTTGATTTGGATATCCTTTCCGGTTATTTTCTTCAACTCTTCCTTTAGCTTGTCAACTTCGCTACCTGCCTTGCCTATAATCACTCCTGGGCGCGCGGTGTTGATGGTTACCGTAACAAGCTTCAAGGTGCGCTCAATTACAATCTTCGATACCGAAGCCTTCTTCAAGCGGGCCATGAGGTATTTGCGGATTTTATCGTCTTCTACGATTTTATCACCGTAGTTTTTTCCGCCATACCAATTGCTGTCCCAGCCTTTGATGAAGCCTAGTCTCAATCCCGTGGGGTTACATTTTTGTCCCATTCTTTATTGCCTCTGTTTATTTTTTGTCCAAAATGATGGTTACGTGGTTGCTGCGCTTGCGTATGCGGTGGGCACGACCTTGTGGTGCCGGGCTTATGCGTTTAAGCATGGTGCCACCATCCACTTTTATGTCCTTCACAATGATGTTAGCTTCGGCTACATCTGCGCCCGCATTCTTAGCTTGCCAATTGCTGATGGCAGATCGCAGCAGTTTTTCCATTGGCGTTGCTGCATGCTTGCGTGTGAATTTCAAAATGTTGAGTGCAGCAAATGCGTCTTTGCCACGGATGATATCGGCCACCAGACGCATTTTGCGCGGTGATGACGGACAGTCATTCAGCTTTGCGAAAGATGAGCTTTTTCGCTCTTCTTTCATTCTTTCGGCCATTTCTCTTTTACGAGCTCCCATTGTTCTAATTCTTTATCGTGAATTATTTGCTGTCTTTTCTGTTGCCGGAGTGTCCGTTGAACTTACGTGTTGGTGAGAATTCTCCCAACTTGTGTCCTACCATATTCTCCGTCACATACACAGGTATGAATGTTTTTCCATTGTGCACTCCGATGGTCATACCAACGAAGTCTGGTGTTATTGTACTTGCACGGCTCCAGGTTTTTATCATTACCTTTTTGCCTGATGTGGTTGCTTCATCTACGCGCTGTGACAGCTTGTAGTGAATGAACGGTGGTTTTTTAAGTGACCTTGCCATTTCTCAAATTATTTCTTTCTGCGTTCCAAAATGAAACGGTTAGATTGGTTCTTAGGATGACGTGTTTTGTAGCCTTTTGCGGGCAAGCCTTTGCGGCTGCGCGGAAGTCCACCGCTTTGGCGACCTTCACCACCGCCCATGGGGTGATCCACAGGGTTCATGGCTACGCCACGTACGCGTGGTCTGCGACCCTGCCAACGTGAGCGTCCGGCTTTACCTGACACCTGCAGATTATGTTCTTCATTGCTTACTACCCCAATGGTCGCGATACATTCAGCCAATATCAGTCTGTTTTCGCTTGAAGGCATAGTAATGACTGCATACTTGCCGTCTCGCGATGTGAGCTGTGCATAGCTGCCGGCACTGCGGGCTATTGAGCCACCTTTTCCGGGTTTCATTTCTATGTTATGCACGGTGGTTCCAAGTGGTATGTCTTTCAGGAAAAGTGCATTCCCCAATTCTGGAGCTGCCTTACTCCCACTCATTATGGTCTGCCCCACTTTCAATCCTTTTGGGGCTATGATGTAGCGCTTTTCGCCATCAGCATACTCTACCAATGCAATACGTGCTGAGCGGTTCGGATCATACTCAATTGTGGCAACCTTAGCCGATACATCGTGCTTGTCACGCTTGAAGTCGATGATACGGTACTTCTGCTTGTGACCACCACCTATGTAGCGCATGGTGCGCTTGCCCTGGTTGTTGCGGCCACCGGTCTTCTTCATCGGGGCAAGCAGAGGCTTGTACGGGCGGTCAGTAGTTAACTCATCGAATGTGAGTGCTACTTTGTGCCTTTGGCCGGCTGTTATCGGATTTAATTTCTTGATACCCATATTCGTTCTATTCTATTAAACGTTGGCATAAAAATCAATGGTGTCACCGGCAGCAAGCTTTATGATGGCTTTCTTGTATGAAGCTGAGCGGCCAGTAATAATTCCTTTGGTGGTGTTGCGATACTTGGTTTTACCATCGTAGCGCAGCGTATTTACTTTCTCTACTGTAACGCCATAGGCTTTTTCTACTGCGTTCTTTATTTCAATCTTGTTGGCATCCACATTTACAATGAAGCCAAACTTGCCTTGCTTGTCAGTAAGCGCAGACATCTTTTCGGTGACCAGTGGTCTGATGAGGATTTCTTTCATGGTGCGTTTACTTTTTAAGAATTTCTGCTACTACTTCATGCGCATTGCCAACGAATATCACGGTATTGCTGTTCATGATGTCGTAAGTATTCACCATGCTGGCTATTTGCACATTTGCTTTCTCCACATTGCGCGAAGAGAGGTAGATGTTGTTGTTTTTTTCAGGTATGAGAATGAGCGTTTTCTTGTCAGCGAGATTGAGGTTCTTGATTACCTGCGCAAATTCTTTTGTCTTTGGGGCATTCAGTGCAAGACTATCTACAACGGTTATTCCATTTTCCTTTGCTTTGTATGAGAAAGCTGAGGCTCGTGCCAAGCGTTGTGTGCTCTTGTTCACTTTGATGTCATAGTTACGCGGACGTGGGCCGAAGATGGTTCCCCCATTGCGAAACAATGGGTTTTTGATGCTTCCTTTACGCGAGCCACCTGTACCTTTCTGACGGTGCAGTTTGCGGGTGCTTCCATTTATTTCGCCACGGTGTTTGCTTTTGTGCGTGCCTGTGCGCTGAGCAGCAAGAAAACGTTTTACATCTAGGTAAATAGCGTGGTCATTAGGCTCTATTCCGAATATCGCCTCATCGAGGGTAACGGTCTTGCCAGTCTTCTGGCCTGCTGTATTGAGTACTTCCAGTTTCATGTTACTTTACGATATATACTGTTGAACCATTGAAGCCGGGAACAGCTCCTTTAATTAGTATGAGGTTTTCATCGGCAAGGATTTTCACTACTTGAAGATTTTGAACCGTACGCTGGTCTGCACCAGTGCGACCTGCCATGCGCATACCCGGGAATACGCGTGATGGGTCGGAGGATGCACCCAGTGAACCCGGAGCACGCAGGCGGTTGTGCTGCCCGTGCGTGGCTTCGCCAACTCCTCTAAATCCATGGCGTTTAACAACACCTTGAAATCCTTTTCCTTTTGTGGTACCGATTACATCAACAATTTCTCCTTCCGCAAATACATCCTCAATTTTGATAGTATCACCAAGTTTGAACTCTTTGTCGAACTCATGAAACTCAGCAATGTGGCGCTTGGGAGTGGTTCCGGCCTTTTTGAAATGGCCTTGCATAGGTTTGGTGGTGTGCTTGTCCTTCTTGTCCTGATAGCCAATCTGAACTGCATCATAACCATCCTTTCCGTCTTTGGTCTTTAATTGTGTTACCACACATGGACCAGCCTCTATCACTGTGCATGGAATATTCTTTCCAGCGGCACTGTAGATGCTAGTCATACCGACCTTTTTTCCAATAATACCTGGCATGTGTTTGTTGTTTGTTTATTTCAAATTCCAGATTTCAGATTTCAGATTTTTACCTGAGCACTTCCATCATTTTATTCTGTTCTTTGGTGGCGACAATGCCTGTACCTGATGTAATCAGGCAAAAAATTGTCGGCCGCTTCTAACTACCTATTCTACACCTTAATTTCGACTTCCACTCCGCTTGGGAGTTCGAGTTTCATCAGTGCATCTACTGTTTTGCTTGATGAACTGTAGATGTCGAGCAATCGCTTGTATGAACTCAACTCGAATTGCTCGCGAGCCTTCTTGTTCACGTGGGGTGAGCGCAGTACAGTATAAATTCTTTTGTGCGTAGGCAATGGGATTGGACCATTTACTACAGCGCCTGTGCTCTTCACAGTCTTTACAATTTTCTCTGCAGACTTGTCTACCAGATTGTAATCGTAAGACTTGAGTTTTATGCGAATCTTTTGGGCCATTTATGGGCTTTGTTTCTAAATTATTATTATGCTTTTGCTCCTTTTACTTTGGCTATTACTGCTTCCTGTATGTTGTTAGGTGCTATAGAATAGTTGCTAAATTCCATGCTGCTTGTAGCACGGCCTGATGTGATTGTGCGCAGGTCGGTTACATAGCCAAACATTTCGCTCAATGGCACTTTACCGCTGATAACTGTTGCACCATTGCGCTCGCTTGTGCCTTCAATCATTCCTCTGCGCTTGTTCATGTCACCTATTACGTCACCCATGTTTTCAGATGGTGTCACGATTTCAATTTTCATGATTGGTTCCATGATAACTGGCTTGCATTTAGGCAATGCCTCACGGTAAGCCATCTTAGCACAAAGTTCGAATGACAATGCATCGGAGTCAACTGCGTGGAATGAACCATCGTTCAACTCTACTTTCAGGTTTTCAACTTGATAGCCCGCTAATACTCCATTTTTCATTGCTTCTTTGAAACCTTTTTCAATAGCCGGGATAAATTCACGAGGAATGTTACCTCCTTTGATATTGTTTTCGAACAGAAGGCCCGGCTTTTCAATATCGTTATTAGGACCAATAACAATGCTTATGTCAGCAAACTTACCGCGACCACCTGACTGTTTCTTGAATACTTCGCGATGTGTTGTTGATTGCGTAATAGATTCTTTGTATGCTACTTGAGGTGCGCCTTGATTACACTCCACTTTGAACTCTCTGCGAAGGCGGTCAATGATGATTTCAAGGTGAAGTTCACCCATTCCTGAGATAACTGTTTGACCAGTCTCCTCGTCAGTATGAACGCGGAATGTTGGATCCTCTTCTGCAAGTTTGGCCAACGCCATACCCAATTTATCTGAGTCAACCTGGGTCTTTGGCTCAACTGCCAAACCTATCACAGGCTCAGGAAATTTCATGGATTCAAGAACGATTGGGTTCTTCTCATCACACAAGGTGTCACCAGTTTTGATGTCCTTGAAGCCAACCACAGCGCCAATATCACCTGCGCCCAATTTTTCGATTGGATTCTGCTTGTTGGCGTGCATCTGGAAAATGCGGCTGATACGTTCCTTGTTGCCACTGCGGGTATTCAACACATAAGAGCCTGCATTGAGCATACCAGAGTACACGCGTGTAAAGGCAAGACGACCTACAAACGGGTCTGTTGCTATTTTGAATGCCAGCGCTGCAAATGGTTCTTTGTAGTCCGGTTTGCGTATTATCTCTTCTCCTGTATCGGGGTTTGTGCCTGTAATACTTTCCTTGTCCAATGGGCTAGGCATAAGTTCCATCACCAGGTCGAGCATGGTTTGCACGCCCTTGTTTTTGAACGATGAACCACAAACCATTGGAACCAATTTCATATCAATAACCGCTTTACGAAGCGCATCCAAAACTTCACGTTCAGTAATAGTTTCCGGAGCATCGAAGAATTTCTGCATGATGTGGTCATCGTATTCAGAAACTGCTTCAAGCAATTTTTCGCGATATTCTGTGGCCTCTTCGATCATGTCAGCTGGTATGTCCACTACTTCATAGGTCATTCCCTTGTCATTCTCGTTCCATATCATGCCGCGCCAATTGATAAGATCTACTACGCCTTTGAAGTCATCTTCAGCACCAATGGGCAACTGAAGTGGAACAGCCGTGCTTCCCAACATTTCTTTTACCTGCTTGCATACCATAAGGAAGTCAGCACCCTGACGATCCATTTTGTTTACAAAACCGATACGGGCCACATTGTAGTTGTTCGCTAAACGCCAATTAGTCTCTGACTGTGGCTCCACACCATCTACAGCGGAAAACAAAAACACCAGTCCGTCCAAAACGCGAAGTGAACGATTCACTTCTACTGTAAAGTCAACGTGACCCGGTGTGTCAATGATGTTGATATGGTAATTCTGATCGCGGTATTTCCAGCTAACAGTAGTAGCCGCTGAAGTAATGGTAATGCCACGCTCTTGCTCCTGAGCCATCCAGTCCATAGTAGCGGCTCCATCATGAACTTCTCCTATCTTGTGGTTTACACCAGAATAGTAAAGTATGCGCTCGGTAGTGGTGGTTTTACCAGCGTCAATGTGGGCAGCTATCCCAATATTTCTCGTGTATTTTAAGTCGCGTGACATTTATGAATTCTATCTGTCTGTATATAAAAATCAGGTTTTTAAATCCGTTGAACTCTAAAACTTAAGTTCTGAAGTGAGCGAAAGCTTTGTTTGCTTCGGCCATTCTGTGAACGTCTTCTTTCTTTTTGAAAGCCGAACCTTCACCTTTACTGGCAGCAATAATTTCACCTGCCAGCTTGTCAGCCATACTCTTCTCGTTACGACCGCGCGCATAACCAATCAACCACTTCATGGCCATTGAAGCTTTGCGCTCATCGCGTATTGGAGTTGGGATTTGAAACGTAGCTCCACCAACTCTGCGGCTTCTAACTTCTACAGCAGGTGTTACATTTTCAACCGCTTTACGCCATATTTCCAAACCATCTTCATTGGTTTTGGCAGATACTTTATCTATTGCATCATAAAAAATACTGAATGCAGTTCCCTTCTTACCCTGAAGCATGATATTGTTTACGAATTTGGTCACAACCACTTCGTTGAACTTAGGATCTGGCAGTACGGCAATTTTTTTGGCCTTTCTTCTTCTCATTTTGTTTTATCTAAACGTATCGTGAGTTCTTATTTCTTTTTAGCTGGAGCAGCTGCACCAGCCTTCGGACGTTTGGTTCCGTATTTTGATCTGCGCTGGTTTCTACCGTTTACACCGGCAGTGTCCAATGCGCCACGCACTATGTGATAACGCACACCGGGTAAGTCTTTCACACGGCCACCACGCACCAACACAATAGAGTGCTCTTGCAGGTTGTGGCCCTCGCCACCAATGTAGGCAATCACCTCAAACTTGTTGGTGAGGCGCACCTTGGCCACCTTGCGCAACGCTGAGTTTGGTTTTTTGGGTGTAGTGGTATATACCTTGGTGCAAACACCTCTGCGCTGTGGACATGAGGTGAGAGCCGCAGACTTGCTGCGGTAGGTCTTCGGGCTTCGACCCTTTCTGATAAGTTGTTGAACGGTTGGCATTGTAAACTCTAAGTTCCTGTTTTTTATGTATTTCGATACAAGTCGTGTTTCGAAAAAACGGGCGGCAAATCTACTCCTGTGTTTCACTTATACAAGCCCCACCATCACTTTCATGAAAAAAAACTTCTCAACATTTCTGTTTCACCTGATAACCAAGGGTTTTGAAAGAAAAAAAAAATGAATGCCGATAATCTGAGCCTCATTTTGCCTGTACTTTCATGAATGCGGCCTTGTCATTTCAAGGAAAAACTCACGACAATTGGAGCAGTAATCAGTAGGAGTCAACAAGCTAAAAAAGTTTTATCACTTAAACTAAGTAATTATCTATATTTAGCCCGGTTCATTTCTCAGCATGCTTCATTCTACATCACGTTTCAAGTTTGTCTTTCTTCTGATGATTGCAGTTAGCTGCAGTCAGGTGCAAGCACAATTAGCCAATGGCGGATTTGAGCAAAACACCAGCAACCCTGTGAATTTGGGCCAATGGCAGGTGCTTGAGGGCTGGACCAATGCTGGCAGCCTGCTTGCATCACCAGACTATTATCACTACTCAAGCCCGGTTGCTGCTGATATTCCTGAAACCCCGATGGCACTTGTGGATGCTTATGAGGGCAATGCAATTGCAGGCCTCATACTCAGCGGAAAGAACCACACCAACGTGAGAGAGTATTTATCTGCCCCACTTACCGAACCTTTGGAAGTAGGTGAGCAGTACCTAGTGCAGTTCAGAATAAACAATGGTAACAAAACAGAAACTTCTTACGCAGGGCTGGCGGCAAGTGATATCAGTGTTTTGTTTACTACATCTGCACCCATTCAAATAGACCACACACCCATCCTTGCAAATCCACAATTCAGCATTGACACTGCAATGTATGTGCGCAATTGGCGTCTTGTAAGCTTTGTGTTGACGGCTGACCAGGCATATTCGCAAATAACATTTGGCATATTTGCGATGGATGAGGATATCTCAATAGAACAACGTGAAGGCAGCGACCCGCTTTTTGCCTATTATTTCTTAGATGATTTTAGGGTAGAACCCCTGCCTGCTGATTATGACCCTACCAATTCAGATGAATCAAATCCGGCAGAACGCGAACCTGTGGCAAAACCTGACTATGTAACTGTAGATTCTCCTGATCCGTTCTTTGTTCCCAACTCGTTCAGTCCAAATGGAGACGGTGTGAATGAGCTTTTCATTCCAGTTGCGAATTCGCTCAAGGAATGGGAGTTTTCCATATATGATGTCTGGGGAGAACAACTTTTCTTTACCGAAGATGAAACCATAGGCTGGGATGGAAGTTTTGCAAACAAGGGATGCCCTGCCGGAAGTTATGTATGGAAAATTACTTATTGGCTTTGGGATGACAAGAAAGGGTATGTGACTCACGATGAGCAAGGCATTGTGGTGCTTTTGCGATAGCAAAAATTATAACAATATATTGAACGGGCTACTTTCGCCACCTATGCGAGTAGCCCGTTTTTCTTTGACCAAAACCCGACAGCTTGACAAGCTTATACTCGACTACTTAAGCGGCCACCCGGCACTTTCAAAGTTTGTAAGTGTATTTCCATCCGCAGAAAATTTTGAAGAAATAATAGCACGCAGAGCATTCTCTGCTGAGAAGCGTGCGCTGCTGAAAGATATACTGACGAGCCAATATGAGCAACATCTTACAAGTGCTGTGAAACAAAACATAGATGCCCTGACTGATGCAAACACCTACACAGTAACCACAGGACATCAGCTCTGCCTCTTCTCAGGACCGATGTATTTCGTGTTCAAAATCCTCTCTACAATCAAGCTTGCGAAGAAACTGTCCGATCAATTTCCGCAGCATCACTTTGTACCTGTGTTTTGGTTGGCGAGTGAAGACCATGATGTCGCTGAAATCAACCACACTCATTTATTTGGCAAGCGCATAAATTGGAACACTACACAAGCCGGAGCGGTGGGTGCAATGAATTTGCAAGGCATTGCAGAGGCACTTGCGTCTTTTGAAAACATACTGGGCAATGGAAAAGCAGCAACTGATGTAGAAATATTAAAAGAGGCCTATTCACTTCATACATTGAGTGATGCCACAAGACACCTCGTGAATGCGTTGTTTGTTAAGTATGGCCTTGTGATATTAGACGGCAATGACCGAACACTGAAGCAATCTTTTTCTGGCGTGATGAAAGACGAATTGCTGCACGGCAAATCTGCTGAAAGCATCGCCAGTACTTCGGATGAATTGAAGAAGCTCGGTTACAAAACACAGGTGAATGCGAGAGAAATCAACCTTTTTTACCTAAGCGAAGGCAACAGGCAGCGCATAGTAAAAGCGAATGGAAAATGGAATGTC
>JBJXFP010000068.1:0-24538 GCA_046155615.1 Flavobacteriales bacterium
TTCAAAACTTCTTTTCATATCTCTCTTGCTGCTGGTGGCATGTGCTCATGGTCTGGCACAGGACACAATACGCAGGCAAAACAGTTTCATAGCGTTTCCTGTTGCATTCTATACCCCTGAAACTCGCGCGGGTATTGGTGCAGGTGCTTCATACAATTTTCGGTTCCATCGGGCAGATACAGTGACACCCGCCAGCCAGATACAATTGGGTTTTGCTTTTACTCAAAACAAACAATGGTCCTTCTCATTGCCCTTTCAGTTTTTCTTCAAAGAAAGAAAACACACTTTAAATGGACAGATTGAATGGCACAACTTCAACTATTTTTTTTATGGAGTTGGTGGAGGAAACCGTGCAGGTGTTCGTGAAAGATTTGATGTGCAGTACCCACTTATCCGTATCAACTATCTGCGCAGGCTGAGTAATAATTGGTATGCGGGTGCCAGGTGGTGGTTTGATGATTATGATATATACAAAACAACAACAGACGGTTGGCTTGCTGCTGACAGCATAGCGGGCAGCAGCGGCAGTCGAAGCAGCGGACCAGGTGTAGTTGTTTTGATGGACAGTCGAAACAATGTTTATTCAACTCAACATGGTCAATACTTAGAACTTGTGTATCACAATCAAAGTGCAGTATGGGGGAGCACGTATAACTTCAACCGATACCGAATTGATTACCGCTGCTTTTTTTCGTTGAATGAAAAACAAATGCTAGCTGCTCAATTTTTTGCAGATGCCTTGAGTGGCACAGTTCCATTCAACAACATGGCAGGTATTGGAAGCAGTAAACGTATGCGCGGGTTTTATGAAGGCCGATATCGCGACAAAAATCTGCTGCTGATCCAAGCAGAATACAGAACTGTTTTCTACAAAAAATTAGGAGGTGTGGCTTTCATCAATTATGCAATGCTATCACCTCGCATTTCCAATTTCAACTTTGGCAACGACCATTGCAGCCTTGGTCTTGGTGCCCGCTATATGCTGGATGAAGACAAAAGAGTGAACATTCGCTTAGACCTGGCTTGGCCTGTAGGTGCGGGCAAATACACAGATAAAACTTTGGCTCAACAAACTGTATTTTATTTCACCATAGGTGAAGCCTTCTGACTTGCGAATAACAAATTATCACCATGCATAAGCAAGGTTGACTCCACCTCTGTAGCCAACGCGAGGTGTATTCCATTTATCATATAATGCAAGTGCATCACTTGCAAATGGTGTGTTCTGATTTCTTTCATTCACCATTTTGACACCAGCGAAAACTTCCATTCTGAAATGCGAACCCATGCAAAAATTTTTACCTGCCAGCAATCCGGGATTGATTTGAAATGTATGCGTGACAGCGGGTGGATCATAAGGAGGGAAACACATTATGTAGTCTTCATAATGTCGAACAAGGGCCGCTTCTGTGAATGCACCAACGAAGAACGCACTACAACCGCATCTGCGTTTGTTGAAATAATAACGCACCTCGGGTACAATGCAGGTGTATAAATCCTGATACCGTTCGCTGTCAAAACCGAAGTAGTTGGCCATGAGCTGAACACTTACCGACTTGCCAAGCAAATGCTCGTAGCCAATACCAAATGAACGGAAATGGCCGAATCGCTCACCCATCCATAAAGCGCGTCCCTTTAGCTTATGAGTTGGAGATGGTTCTACAGTTTGAGAATTAGTTACATCTGCAAAAGCTATAAAAGCTACCAGAAAAAGGCAATGTAATTTCATGATGAAATGATTTACACATAGAAACTTCAGGTTGCCCTTTCGTTGCTTCAAAGATTTTCTTTCAGGTAGTTGGTCATCTTGGTGAAGAGGTGCAGCCTGTATGCTGCACCACCGATTCCGTGGTTTTTGTCAGGATATACAAACATGTCGAATTGCTTGCCTGCTTTGACCAAAGCTGTTATCATATCCATGCTGTTCTGGTAATGCACATTGTCGTCAGCACTTCCATGCATCAGCAAGTATTTTCCTTTCAATGCTGATACAAAGTTGATGGGTGAATTGTTTTCATATCCACCGCTGTTCTCTTGTGGTGTGCGCAGGAAGCGTTCAGTGTAGATGGTGTCATAATACTTCCAGTTGGTAACGGGTGCCACGGCCATTCCTACTTTGTAGTAGTCTGCACCTTTGGTCATACACAGGCTGGTCATGTAGCCGCCATAGCTCCAGCCTTGCATAGCAATTCTGTTTTTGTCTATGTATGATTGATTGCCCAGATGCTTAGCGAAGTCTATGAAGTCTTCTGTTTCCAATTTACCCAGATTCATATAGGTGCTGTGTTTGAGTCGTCTGCCGCGATACTGTGTGCCGCGCGGATCACAACTCACCACTATGTAGCCTTCCTGACAAAGCAACTGATACCACAAATAGTTGCGCCCTCCCCACGAGTCGCTCACAGTATTACTGCCCGGACCACCATAGATTGCTACAAGCACAGGGTATTTTTTGTTCGGATCAAAATTGGTTGGTTTCATCATCCAGCAGTTGAGATCAACACCGGATGAATTTTGAAAAGTGAAAAATTCTTTCTTCGTGAGATTGTATTTCTGCAATCGCTCCTTGAGTATAGCGTTGTCCTTCAGCACGCGTGTTTGTTTGCCTGTGGAGTTGTTCCAAAGCGTTTGCTCCAGCGGTGTGTTGGCATCGGTGTGGGTGAGTATATAGTACTTGTAGCCTTTGCTGAATTGTGCATCGTTGTTGCCACCATCGCGACTCAATTCGCAAGTGGTGTTTTTCTTCTTCCCAACTTTTACCGAGTAGATACGCTTTTGTGTTGGGTCAAAATATTTGTTGTAGCCGGGCTCTCGTTTGTCTCCTGCATGTGGTGTTCGCAAACCTGACATTGGGTCTTCTGCAAATGCCCAAATCTGTTCAAATGAAGCGAGTCCTGTTGCTGTGCATGAGAAGTAGGCTGTCTGGCTTGACTCATCGTAGCCATAAAAGTCAATCACATCATAAGGGCCAAAGGTTATCTGCTGGTTCACGTTGCCTATGGCATCGAAGTGGTAAATGTGGTTGTAGTCATCGCGCTCGCTGAGCCAAATAAAACTACCGTCTTTCAAAAATGTAAGCGCATCGCTGATGTCGATGTATGTATCTGCTTTTTCAGAATAGATGGTGGTGGTTTCGATAGCGAATGGGGCTGGCTTACTTATATCTGCAAGTAAAAATTCCAGTTTGTTCTGGTGGCGATTCATGCTCATCACGCACAGCTTATTGTTGTCTTGTGTCCACTTGATGCGCGGTATGTATTGATCCAGATCGTTGCCTGTATTTACTGCTTTGCTCTTTCCATCTTTCATGTCCCATACATGGATGTTTACCACACTGTTCTTCTCACCCGCTTTGGGGTATTTGAATTTGTACTGCTCGGGATATAGCTCGCCAAACATGTCCATGGAAAATTCGCGTACTGCACTTTCATCAAACTTATAGTATGCAATGCGGTCGCTGCCCGGACTCCATTGGTAGCCTTTGGCTATGGCAAACTCTTCCTCATACACCCAATCTGTTGCTCCATTGATGATGCTGTTCCATTTGCCATCGGTGGTTATCTGTGTTTCCGTTTTTGATTCGATGTTCATTGCAAACAAATTGTTGTCTCGCACAAAAGCTATTTGTTTGCCGTCTGGAGAAAATTCCGCGAGCATCTGTTTGCCCTTTTCAAAATCGGTAATTTTGAATGTGGTGCGAGTGCCTGTGTTGAACACATAGTAATTGGCTTTGTAACTGTAACGATAAATCCCTTCCACATCGGTAGTTATCAATATGAGTTTCTCATCTGCACTGAATTCGTAACCGTCAATGCCTTTACTGTATTCTCCGAATACATCTACTGAGGTAGCGAGTACCGCTACTTCGCTGCCTGTTTCATAACTGTATTTCACAATCTTGCTGCCCACGGCATCACTCTCTTCCAGACTTGTGTAGTGCACACCGTCATTCATGCTGTTGAGGCCTCCAACAAATTCCTGACTGAATTCGCCTCCTGTCCATACCAGTTCGTTGGTGAGGCCTGTTTGAGATTGAGTGAAAAGAGAAAAGGAAAGAGCGAAAAGGATGAGGATTGATCTGATGGATTTCATTGGAGATAAAAATTTTTAAAGACTAAAATTGAAAAATTGCCTCATAGTGATCCCTTTGTGAAAAATTGAAGGATTCAATATTATTTGATATGATACCGGGCAAATATGTAATGCTGAATCAACTGTCATGCAGCCGTTCATGTATTTGGCTATTCACTTCCGGCTACATCGCGCATCTGCTTGTTGAATCTAGTGATGGTGTTTTGCAATTGCATGTATTTCTCCACAGGAATGGCTTCTTTGTTTTCTCTGATTATGGCTTCCAATTGAGACTTCAAAAGAGGTAACGTTTCAGATGTGCTTGCTGCCATGTTCTGCTTCATCATATTCCTTTCAGCATCTATCCGTGCCACCTGCTCTTTCATTTTTTTTATTTCAGTTGATATCCTCTCTTCTTCTTCAAATGCTTTTTCTATTTGCGTTTGTGTATGCTGCATCTGGCTTTGTAGTTTCTGCTGATTGTGCTTTTGTTTTCGCTTACTTGCCATGAGCCATACCAATAACCCCATCAGCAGCGCCATCACACCGCAGCTGATCCAAATGAACATTTGCAATTGTTTATCTCTGTTTTGTGTCAGTTGTTGCGACCTACTCAGATCTTCTTTCATTTTGCCTGATAAATGTGCCTCATAGTTTTTGTCATGAACCACTTTGTCGATCTTCATGTTTAGCCTTCGGTTAAGAAGCTGAGAAATACTCAAAGCACTATCAGTTTGTCCAATGCCCTGGTAGTATCCGATGTATTGCTCGCATACATGATCTATTTCTACGGGCTGATTCAGTTCATAATCGCGCTGTTGATTCAGCAAAGCCAATGCTTCCTGTTTCTTGCCGAGTCTGGATAACAACTTCACTTTGCTTAGCAGTTCTTGCAAAGGATAAATTCCTTGGTTTAGTGTCCTTGCAATAAGCGAATCAACCACACGTAATCCCACTCTTGCATCGCCTCCAGCCATTGACGTTTGTATGATTTGATTCAGCGTATCGGTATTGTTCCAGTCTATTTTTAGTTGAGGTTGACCCTTCTTTGATTTGCGGGGGTGCTTGGCTTCCGCAGAGCCATGCATTGCAATGAGCATGAGCATGCAGAGTAATGCGATGAATAATTTCTCTTTCATGTTGATTGCATTTTCATAGATGTACCGCTAAGTTGTATGGCTCTAATGCTGCATAGCATTTTTTTATCATGCAAGTCTCTTCACTACATAGTGCTGCACCATTTGGAAAAATTGATGCGGGTGCATGGTGCGCCAATTGAATTCATTGAGGTTGCCACCCAGCACCATATAGCTGTCTAAGCCGGTTTGGCCAATGTCTTCCAGCACATGGGGCTGTAGGTTCACCATTGCGAGCCAACCATTATTGTCTTCCAACTCCTCATACCACTCTGCGTAGTAGCTATCATCCTGACCATGGTAGTTCAGCACATTCTCGCCTATCAAAATGAATTTGTAGATGCCATGCTGCATAATGCACTCGGCCACCTCGCGCTTCAGAAACATGATGTCGTTGTACAGCAAATCGTTCCACTCACCTATCAATTCTAATATGGCATAGCCTTCCTCATAAGAGGTGTACAGTATTTTGAGAAAAAGTGTCTGACTGCCAAAGTCGTCCCATTGAGGGTGTATGTAGTAATTGTAAATTTTTTTCGAGTACTCAAATTCGGAATACTCGCGCTGGAAAAAAGGTGAGAACGGATCTTCTTCTGCTGCATAAAGCCCGCGCCAGTTATAGTATGGTTCTAAAGTGTGCACCCTGTTGCGTCCTCATTGAATGTGCATTGCTTCTCTTATTTCTGTAAGCACTCTTTTGGTATACAATGGAAAGTCGGCCTGCATCATCCAACTGTAATAGCCCCGGTCGCGCTGCAGCACCTCTTCCACAGGTATGCCTTTGTATTTGCCAAAGGCGAATACTTTTTCATCCTTTTCATTTACCTGAATGTGGCCCGCGAGGTCAACGCGTTTTCTGCGTTCGCTCACGCGTGCTATTTCTTCCACATCATTCACCACAGGTGTTATAGTGTTGCCTCTGTTGTCCTCTATGCTCACTCCTTCATATTTATTCAGCATGGCTTGAAATACTTCGTAAGTAGCCATTGTATCGGCTAATGCTTCGTGAGCATCTTCCAGATTTTTATGACAGTAAAATTTGTAGGCTGCCTTTAAACTTCGGGGCTCCATCAAATGAAACAATACCTGCACATCCACCAGACTGCGGCCCTCCAAAGTGAAGTCGATTCCTGCTCTGAGAAATTCCTCAGCCAGCAGTGGTACATCAAATTTATTGGAATTGAAACCAGCAAGATCGCAGTCAAATATGAATTTGAAGAGTTTGGAGGCAAGCTGTGCGAATGTTGGCGCGTCCGTTACATCAGCATCGTACACACCATGTATCAAACTTGCTTCAGTCGGTATCGGCCGTTCAGGATTTACTAACAGTCTGTTGCTGCCGCCCTTTTCAGGCATCGTGTGCATCTGGCCGTCCGGCATCACTTTCACTATGGCTATTTCTACTATGCGGTCTTTGCCTACATCCACTCCGGTGGTTTCGAGGTCGAAGAAGGCAAGTGGTTTTTTTAAGTGCAATTGCATGTTCAATTTTTTTTAAGAGACTCCCGGCAATAAGCCGGATGTTTTGTTGTTATTGCATTACAGAGTTAGCGAAATCAGTTCTACTGGCTGTGAACTGAGGCAGCAAAAGAAACCCTCCGGGTGGGAGTATCCGGAGGGTTTCATTGTTTTTTATACAATGCATTGGTTACGACTCATCAGCCTTGTGCCTTCACTTTGATGAATTGGAACTGCTCGTAGATGAGGCGGTTCTTCTTGGCATCATTCTCATATTTTTTACCTTGAACCAGAGAGGTGCCTGTGGCAAATGTGTAGTGCACTCCTTCTTCACGTTTGAATTTCTTCAATTCATCGCGCACCTGATCTTGCGCAGTTTTGCTGCGATTAGCCACCAGCTCTTCGTTGCTCTTGAAGCGAGAAGACGGAACGAATGAAGCAGACGCATCTACAGTTATCACAGGCTTAGTTCCCATGTCTATCAAGGTGTTCACATCCTTCACAAATTGCGCGAATTCTTTCTCAGCAGTGCCGAACTCGTGGAAGTCATAAACGAAGTAGCGTGAGTATTGTGCAAACTTTTTCTCTTTGATGAATTGCCTGTTGATGGGGTCTTTGGAATTGTATTCGAAATCTTTTATTTCTTCAATTACAGTAGGTGGCAGTATCTCTTCTTCTTCTTCGTCAACAGGTGGTTTTGGTGTATCCAACGGTGGCTTTGGTTCTTCCACTGGTTTTTCCATGATGAGCGGAAGTATGTAAACCTCGCGTTCTATTTCCGTAAATGCCGCATCGCAAGGCACGTTGATATTGTCGTCTTTGATAAGCTCCGAACCTTTGAAATATTCTACGTGGTATGGTGTGCATGGTGCAAGTATGGCTAAGTAGCCTCCATCGCGCTTGCGCGGTCTGTACTCGGTTACTTCATTGCTTTTCTGGTTGGTTACCAATATGCGGAGGTCATCTGGCAACTCTTCGCCCTGAGGCGCTATGATGAAGCCTTTGAGAACAGCCAGATTGGTGGCTTCGGTAATGTCTGGCATGTCCACCAAATAGATGTCGCGCAGTCCGTAGCCACCATCCTTTGATGATGAGTAGTAAGCCCTGCGTCCGTCAGCCATTGGTACAAAGAATACATCAGTGTCAACTGTGTTGAGCGGATAACCCATGTTTTCCGGTGTACTCCACTCGCCATCTTCTCCCAGCTTGCTTCGAAATATGTCGAAATCGCCCATGGTGTTGTGCCCGCGGGATGCGAAGTATAGTGTCTTGCCGTCAGCGGTAAGGAATGGTGCATCCTCATCATAAAGTGTATTCACTGTGGTGCCCAAATTCAGTGATTTACTCCACTCACCATTGGGCAATTTCACACATTTATAGATGTCCCGCTTACCTATACCTCCGGGCCTGTCACTTACAAAGAAGAGTGTATTTCCATCTGCAGATATGGTGGCGTGTGTCTCCCAGGCCGGTGTATTGATGTCGCTTCCAAGCATGATAGGCGTAGTCCAGGTTTCACCCACGAGCTTGCTCTCATACAAGCGGCCATCACCCAATTTGTCGCGGTATACAAAAAGTGTTTGACCATCGGGCGATACACTGATGGTGGCGTCATGATCGTCTGAGTTCAATTCTATTCCCAAAAATTCGGGGTCGCCCCACAAACCCTCTTCATTTTTATAACTGGCGTATACGTCTTCTTTGAATTCGCCTGTATCAATGTCAGTAAATTGCTCCAGAGTGGTGTCAGGACGTTCTCTGCGTGTGGTGAAAAACATGGTGCTTTCATCCAATGACAACACTGGACTATACTCATTGGTTTCGCGGTTCACCACTGGACCTACATTGGTAATGATGTAGTTCTTCGGATTGGCCATTTGTCTTTTGGCTTCTTCGCACATATCTATTTCGTGCTGTGCCTCGTTGAACAACAAATGCTTCTTGCCAACCTTTTTCTGCAAGGTTTGAAAACTCAGAATTGCATCGTCCAATTTTAGATTGATGGCCTGTGCTTTCCCAAGCCAGTAAAGCATGGTAACCGGTGCTTTCTTTTCGAATGGATCGGTTGGATCGTAGTTCTTGCTGAGCTTTTGCACAGCCGCAGCTTCCAGGTACTGAAGTGCTTCTGCTTTTGAATTCGCTGTTTGCAGATAGCAATAACCAATCTTGTAATTTACGTTGGCATTGTTGGGCTGTGACTCCAATATTTTCTTCCACGAGCTGATGCTTGTTACCCACTGCTTCTCCTCCATTTCCAGATTGGCCTGGGTGAAGTTGGCAGCCTTGTCCTTGTTTTGGGCAAATGTGGAAAATGTAATAATTGAAAGAAGTAAAATGCTGAGAACTCTTTTCATATCAGATAGAAAGTTGCTGGTTAAAGAAGCGCACGAATATAAAAGCATTCATACACTGTACTGTGATGCCTTATTTGTGTTCAAAAAATTTTAATGCTGCAAGAAAAATCATAACTCACGGTTGATGTCCCATTGCTCTAAGTAGTCAGCTACCCTGCGCACAAAGCTGCCGCCCAGTGCTCCATCCACCACGCGGTGGTCATAGCTGTGGCTCAGGAACATCATCTGGCGTATGCCAATGGCATCGCCATGGGGAGTCTCTATCACTGCCGGTTTTTTGCGGATGGCTCCCACTGCCAATATGGCCACCTGCGGTTGGTTGATAATGGGTGTACCCATCACATTTCCAAAGGTTCCTACGTTGCTGATGGTGTATGTGCCACCTGAAATTTCATCAGGTGTTAGTTTGTTCTGACGTGCGCGATCCGCAAGGTCATTCACCTTCTTGGCCAGCCCTATCAGGTTGTACTGGTCGGCATTTTTTATCACAGGCACTATCAGGTTGCCACTGGGCAAGGCTGCTGCCATGCCCACATTGATGTCCCTCCGCAGTATGATTCGGTCGCCATCCACCGAGGCATTGATGTTCGGAAAATCTTTGATGGCCTTTACTACTGCTTCTATGAAAAGTGGCGTGAATGTGAGTTTCTCTTTTTCCTTCTGCTCAAAATGTTTTTTCATTTTGTCGCGCCACAGCACCAGGTTGGTTACATCAGCCTCTACAAATGAGGTGACGTGTGGCGAGGTTTGCACACTCATCACCATGTGGTCGGCTATGAGCCTGCGCATACGATCCATTTCCACTATCTCATCGTTGGCGCCAATGGATACTACCGGCTTTGATTTTTGGGTGTTGATAGCCGGGGCTTCAATTTTCTTTTCTGCCGTGCCATTAGCTGGTGACGCCTGAAGCACTTGAGCTGCGCTGGCTGCTGCTGCTGCCACATTTCCTTTGCCGCGGCTTTCTACGAAGTTCAATATGTCGCCTTTGGTAACTCTACCACCCTGGCCGCTGCCCGATATGTTTTCTAACTCCGACATTGCTATGCCTTCTGCCCTGGCAATGTTGCGCACAAGTGGTGAATAAAAACGACCTGCCCCATCGGTAGCACTAACAACAGTGCCCGATGCGGGTTGTGGCACTTGTGCAGCGAGTGATGCGGCAGCTACAGGCTGTATTGCCTGGGCAGGCGCAGAAGGCTGTACCACGGCAGCACTTGCCGTCTTAGTGCTAATGATGGCTATGGGCTGTCCAACCTGCACTACATCGCCATCCTTCACAAGGCGTTTGGCAAGCACGCCATCTTCAGGCGAGGGCACTTCACTGTCCACTTTGTCGGTGGCTATTTCTATAATTGGCTCATCTGCCTTAACAGCCTCGCCTTCATTCTTCAACCATTTGATGATGGTAGCTTCGGCTACGCTCTCGCCCATTTTGGGCAGTAGTAATTCTATCTCTGACATTTTCTTTCTGTTTGAAAAAATGTTTTAGCAGTGGTTGCAAAAAAAGTATCGGGGCTGCGAATGTATAGGTGGCCGCACCACCGCACTTATTGTGTTGATGTATTGGGAAAATAATTAGCCTGAGAAAGAAGTGTGGAATGACGAAACACATTACATACGATCCGGCATTTCTACTCCCAGCAGATGCATCGCCTTGCACAGCACAGTGCCTGTTTTAGCTGTGAGTGTAATGCGCATAGCACGCAGATTCTCATCAGTCTCGCGCATGATTGGGTGGTCGTGGTAGAAACCATTGTACTCGCGCGCCAGCTCGTAGCAGTAGTGTGCTATAGACGAAGGATTGTAGCCTGAGGCTGCATCCTCAAGCACAGCTGGCCATTCATATATTTTTTTCATCAACGCTATTTCTGCTGCTACCTCTGCCGAGGTATTGAACCCACGTGGCTGAATGCCTTGCTCCACTGCCTTGCGCAGCACAGCCTGTGTGCGTACATAAGCATATTGTATGAATGGGCCTGTGTTGCCATTGAAGTCAATACTCTCCTTGGGGTTGAAGAGCATGTTTTTTTTTGCATCTACCCGCAGCAAATAATATTTGAGTGCTGACATGCCCACCTGCCGATACAGTGTTTGCTTCTCCCCTTCACTCAGTCCTTCTAATTTGCCCTGTTCAGCGGCTACTTCGGCTGCCACATTTTTCATTTCAGCCATCAGGTCGTCAGCATCCACCACGGTGCCTTCGCGGCTCTTCATTTTGCCTTCCGGCAATTCTACCATGCCATAGCTGAGGTGGTAGCAATGGGTAGCTTGCTCGTAGCCCAGGCGTTTCAATATTTTGAACAGCACTTTGAAGTGATAGTCTTGCTCATTGCCCACGGTGTATATCAGGGCTTTTAGATCAGGATATTCACGAAAACGCATGATAGCTGTGCCTATGTCTTGCGTGATGTACATAGCAGTGCCGTCTTTGCGCAACAATACCTTTTTATCCAATCCTTCATTGGTTAAGTCAATCGTGATAGAGCTATCTGCCTCGCGCACAAATGTGCCTGCCTCTGCACCCTTCAACACTTCTTCTTTGCCAAGTAGGTATGTGTTGCTTTCATAGTACAGTTTGTCAAAATCAACCCCCATGTTTTTGTATGTGATGCTAAAGCCATCGTAAACCCAGCCGTTCATTTTTTTCCACAGTGCCATCACTGCTTCATCACCGGCTTCCCATTGTTGCAGCATCTGCTGAGCCTGCTTCATCATGCCTGCTTCTTTTTTGGCTTCTTCTTCCGCCATGCCACCTGCCATCAGTTCGGCTATTTCCTTCTTGTATTGTTTGTCAAACTGTACATAGTATTTACCTACCAGTTTGTCGCCTTTGAAATCCACAGTTGGTTCTTCTCCGTTGCCGAAAAGTTGCCAGGCCAGCATGCTCTTGCAGATGTGAATACCCCTGTCGTTTATGATTTGAACTTTGGTAACGCGGTGTCCTTTGGCCTTCATTATTTCGGCCACGCTATAGCCCAAAAAGTTGTTGCGCAGATGACCAAGGTGCAATGGCTTGTTGGTATTGGGCGATGAATATTCCACCATGATGTGCGATGCACTGCCTGGTTGGGCAAACCCAAAATTTTCATCAGCTACACAGCTTTCGAAAAACTGAAGCCACCATGTGCGGCTCATGCTGATATTGAGAAAGCCCTTCACCACATTGAATTTGGCAACATCCGTTTGATGCTTGATGAAGTATTCGCCTAATTGTTGGGCTGTTTGCTCCGGCCCAAGTTTGCTCAGTTTGGTAATTGGAAACACTACCAATGTGATGTCGCCTTCAAACTCCTTGCGGGTTTGCTGCAACTGTATTTGTTCAGCTGTAAGCGATGCCGCAAAAAGATGATTGACTGCCTCACTTGTAAGTTGGGCTATCAGATTTTCTATGGTTTGCATTCTTCTTTGGGTCTATTGATTTTGTCCGGTAAGGCTGCGAATGTATATAGCTGCTTTTGGCAGTGTTTAATAAAGAAAATGCCCGCTCAGATTAGAGCAGGCATTTCTTATTTCTTAAAAATGTTTTAGTCCTGATCTCAGGCAGTAGCTGCTTTCAAACTCGATTTTTCGGTTGCTGCCTCTGCCGTGTTTTTCGATTTGAAAAGTCTTCGCATGTCCACCACGATAGGTGATGCAATGAAAAGCGTAGAATACACACCCGATACCACACCCACTATAAGTGCGAAGCAGAAGCCACGAATCTCCTCACCTCCAAAGAAGAACATCACAAGGAGGGTGAGCAACACAGTCATGCTTGTATTGATCGAACGACCCAGAGTGCTATTCAGCGCATCGTTGATGGTGCTTTCCACAGGTGCATTTCTTCTTGTATTGAAGTACTCACGAATACGGTCAAATATTACCACCGTGTCATTGATGGAATATCCAATGATGGTGAGTATGGCTCCAATGAAATTCTGATTGACCTCCAGCGAAAATGGCATAATGCCTTTGAGCAAAGTGAAAGCGGAGAGAACAATCAATGCATCGTGAAAAAGGGCCACAGCTGCACCTACGGCAAAATCCCATTTGCGGAAACGGATGGTGATGTACACAGCTACCAGTATAAGAGAAACTATAGCTGCCCAAAACGCCTGCCTGCGGAAGTCATCACTCATTGAGGCATCTACCTTCATTACCTGATCCATTTCAAAACCATCGCCCAATGGTTTCAGAGCTTCTTCCAGCTTAGCGGTTACTTGTGTTTCAACATCCACACTGTCGCTGTTCATCAGGTAGTTGGTTACTATCTTGAATTCGCGGCCATTGTTGTTCACGCTTTGCACCGGGCTGTTGGCTGCCTGTCCATTTGCATCAATGAGGGTGGCATTCACCGCATTGCGAACAGTTTCTTCATTTACCGCACTGCTATAACTGATGCGGGCAGATGTACCACCCGAGAAGTCAACTCCATAGTTAAACGGATTGCTTGAGAAAATCATGGATGCCACACCAGCGCCTATTACGAGTGTTGATATGACATAAAATATTTTGCGCTTTCCTACAAAGTCGTAGTTCATTTTGGTGAACCAGTTCTTGGTTATGTTGCTATAGAATGTGATTGGCTTTTTGTTCTCCAGCCTGCGGTACAAAATCAATCGTGAGATGATGAGTGCAGTAAACAGTGTAGTGAAAATACCAATGATAAGAGTGGTTGCGAAACCTTTGATAGGCCCTGTGCCTACTATGTACAATACGATACCAGTTAAAAGGGTAGTGGCATTGCCGTCAATGATTGCGCTCACCGCCTTGAGGAAACCATCCTTCATAGCTGCACTAATTCCTTTGCCAAGGCGCAATTCCTCTTTTACACGTTCGTAGATAAGTACGTTGGCATCCACCGCCATACCCATGGTAAGCACTATACCTGCAATACCCGGCAGTGTGAGTGAACCATGGAACCCGATGAGCGCTCCAATCATGAAGAAGAGGTTGGCCACAAGGGCTACGTTAGCTGCCCAGCCTGCCCATGCATAATAAAATAGCATGTAGATAAGGATGACTACAAATGCAATGAAGAAAGACCAAATACCGGCATTGATGTTTCTATCACCCAGTGATGGGCCAATAGTGACTAAGTCAATAACACGGGCTGGTGCCGGCAGCGAACCTGCCTTGAGCAGTTGGGCAAGGTCGCTTGCTTCTTGTTGTAATTGCTCCGAATTACTGCCATCACCAAATTCTATTACTGAACTGCCATTAGCTATCTCCTCGCGCGGACCGGGTGCTGAGTAAACTCTGCGATCCATCACAATAGCGATGGGGCGCTTGCCATCTGCTGCATTCTTGGCTGTCATCTGCCTCCAGATGCTGGCACCGTCTATGTCCATTTCCATCTGCACCTTCACCTGTCCGTCTATCGGGTCTATGGTGGTGCGGGCGTCTGTTATGTTTTCGCCATCCAAATCGGCTTTGCCATCCAGATCAGGATCTTTCAAACCATAGAGCTGCACTACGCCATTCTCTGGTTTGGCTGACCACACGAGGATAACATCCTCAGGCAACATTTTTCTCGCTACTTCAGAATTGAGTTGTTTGTTCAATTCTTCCATGTCACTCTCTGCTGCAAAGGCCAGCACAGCCATCTGGCTCTGCGGATTTATCTGCAACTTGCCAAGTGGATATTTGCGGGCTAAGTCGGCTTTTGAAAGCAAACTATCAGGAGTTACTGTGGTGTCACGGTACACTGTGCGTATCGAGTCTTGCTGTTCTTTGGTAAGATCTGGCACCTGCATGGCCACTGAGAAAAGTGAATCCTTGCGGTCACGATCTGGGTCTTTGCTGAAGAATTCAGGAGCGGTTTCTTTTCCAAGTTTGGTAAATACTTCAAACAAATCACCAACTATCTCATCTGTGCGGTAGGTATCCCAAAATTCAAGATTGGCTGTTGACTTCAGGTTGTTCAACATGCGAATGGGGTCGTCCACACCGGGCAACTCCACTATAAGGCGACCTGAGAGCATTTGCTTCTGCACATTGGGCTGCACTATGCCAAAGCGGTCTATACGTTTCTTGATGATGTTCTCCGTGTTGTTGATGGCATCATCTGCTTCGGCCTGCAGCACTTTTATCACTTCATCATCGCTGCTGTTTACTTCGAATTTGCCTTTGTTGTCAATGGTATCGAATACTCGCCAAAGCGGTGTCTTGCCTTGGTTATTTGCGCGCCATGCATCGGCAAAAAGGCTGATGAACGAAGCTGTGCTGCTGCGCTGCGCAGCTTTTGCATCATCAATGCTTTTCAGGAAGTCTGCATTCTTGCTGTTGTCGCTCAGAGATTTGAGCAGCTCCGGTATGGACACTTCCATGGTGGCACTCATGCCGCCCTTCAGGTCGAGACCAAGGTTTAGCTGATTCTCCAGCAATCTGCCGTAGGTGGTGCCCAGCACCGGATAAGCAGCAGATTCCATACTGTCGCGCAGGTGCTTGCGGTAAAGTGCCATGCAAACAGAGTCGCCCTGGCATCTTGCCACATCACTTTCGGCAAGCGAGTCTGCCGCAAGCTGAAGCATTTGCTTCTCATATCTGCGCGCCATAGGGCCATAAGACAAAGTGTAAACTACAATGATGGTGAGGAGGATTACGAAAATCCAGAGAATCGATTTATTCCGCATGAATACTATCTGTTGATGTGGTCAAAGTCTGATTGTGGTTTTTTTTCAGAGGGCGGCAAATATAATTGGGCTTATATCTCAGCAACTCGTTGTTTTATGTTCATCGCTGCCTCATTCAAAAAAGAAGCACCGCAGATGCAGTGCTTCGGTCATTTGAAATATATGCTTCGATAATTTACAGGCTGCTTAGTGAATAAGGCCTTGTTCTTTGCTGCGCTTCAGTGCTGCTGCCAGACCAATCTTATTGATGGTGCGCATTCCGTTGGCTGTTACGCGTAGGTCCACCCACTGTTTGGTTTCTTCATTCCAGAAACGTTTGTATTGTAGGTTAGGATAAAACTTACGCTTGGTTTTGATATTGGAGTGGGACACTCTGTGCCCGCTGATGGTGCTCTTTCCTGTTATCTCGCAAATACGTGCCATGGGTTTGATTTTTATTATTTCCCTTTTTTTAAGGGGGCGCAAAGAAAACAATTCTTCATACCAATTCAAGCTTTGGTTTTCAAAATTTCTTTTCGGAGCATATTCAGTGCATAGTTAGAGGCAATGTGAATGGTGCGTTCGCGATTTCGGCCAAGACTGAATTTTTCTGACACAACGCCCTTTGGCCCGGCAACGGCAATCCACACGGTGCCAACCGGATTTTGTTCTGTGCCGCCATCGGGACCGGCAATGCCTGTGGTGGCTATGGCCCAGGTGGTAGCCATCTCCTCGCGCACACCGACCACCATGGCTTCGGCAACCTCGCGGCTTACAAGGCCATACTTTTCAATGGTATCTGAATGCAATTTGAGCATCGAAATTTTTATTTCTTCGGCATAGCTGACTATGCTGCCCTTGAAATAAGCACTGCTCCCGGGCACCTGCGTGATGAGGTGTGATATGTAGCCGCCTGTGCAACTTTCGGCTGTGCACAAGGTGGCACCTTCATTTCGGAGCATTGCACCCACTATTTCTTGTATAGTCTCTTTGCCTTCTCCATATATGTATTCTCCAACAAGGGCATACAATTCAGCCTTCCTCCTCTCAAATAGTTGCTCAGCCAAGGGACGGTCAGGCATGTGGTAAAGGCTCATGCGCAGCTTCACCATGCCGGGCGATGGCAGATAGGCTAGTTTGATACCATCACTTTCCAATCCCTCCTCCCAGGCTTCTATTTTTTTAGCCAGAAATGATTCGCCAATGCCCATGATGAGTATGGTATGGTGCAGAATATCGGTCTGGACGAAATGTGCTTTGAGTCGCGGCAGTATTTCATCCTCCATCATCGCAGTCATTTCATAGGGAACACCGGGCATGGATATATAAATGACTTCGCCCTTTTGAAACCACATGCCGCATGCTGTGCCACGCTTGTTTTGGATAATCGTGCATGATGCAGGAAGCATGGCCTGATCGCGATTTACCTGAAGCATGGGCAGGCCACGACTTTCAAAAAATCCAGTGATGCGCTGCAAGGCTTCTTCGTTGATCTCAAGTTTTGTGTCGAAATACTTGCACAACGTGTGTTTGGTAATGTCATCTTTGGTTGGCCCCAGGCCTCCTGTGATTAGTACAAGACTTACGCGCGAAGAAGATTCGTCCAGGGACTGAAATATTTCTTGCTCCGAATCGCCAATGGTGGTGGTGCGTTGCACACGAATGCCAGCGAGGTTGAGGTGTTCGCCCAGCCAGGCTGCATTTGTGTTTATTGTTTGGCCTATCAGCAACTCATCACCAATGGAAATGATTTCTGCGTTCATCAGGATTGAAATTTATGAAGGATGTTAGGGAAAATGGTTGGGCAATGGTAGCATTGTGAGATACGATTGAGTCTTTGATTGTGACTCTTTCTTGCGATACCAAGTCCTTTTATTATTGCAGTCGTCTTTTGCAACCTTAATCATCATTAAATAAAATTCTCATGAAAAAATTCTATGCATTCATGTTGCTGGCTGCTTGTGCTGTACAAGCAACTGCACAAAAACAAGCAAGGCCGCAGAGTCCGGCCACTGCACACAGCGTGAAAGTGACCAAAGAAGGCAAATCCGCACAAGCCGTGGCCATGCCAATTCAAAAACACTCAGGCGCAAAACTTCCTGCCAGCATGCCAATAGCGAAACTGACCAAGAGCATGCCCTTGTGGCAGCAGGTGATTGGCTACACCAACTACGACAACCAGAGCAACGCAAGCATGGAACACCGCATATTGGTGGACGATGACGGTGTAGGCCACGCCACCTGGATGCTGAGCAACGAAAGCACAGCATGGACTGACCGCGGCACAGGCTACAACAGTGGTGTCGGCTATGAGTGGGATGAAGAACCTGTGGAGCGTATAGAGGATACACGCACCGGATGGGTGGACCTGCACGCCACTGCCAGCGGCAAAGAACTTTATGTATGCCATGACGGAACAGGGCCAATCAAAATAAACCGCAGAGATGCGGTTGGCTCAGGTACCTGGACACTCACTGATATGCCTACCACATTTACCGGAGATATGCTTTGGCCACGCGCTGCGGTGGACGGTGAGATAGTGCACGTGATTGGCCTCTCCGAACCGAGTGGCTTGGATGCTACCGCCCTACCTGTAGGCGGGCTGGATGGCAACCTGATGTATTGGAGAAGCACTGATGGTGGTGCTACCTGGGAAGTACAGGAACATATTTTCCCTGAATTAGACAGCAATGAGTACGAAGGCATTTCGTCTGACTCGTATGCTATAGATGCGCGTGATGGCGTGGTGGCCATTGCCATATTCAGCCGATTCCACGATACGGCTTTGCTCAAAAGCACTGATGGTGGCGACACCTGGACCTACACCATCATAAGCGACTTCGCTATACCCGGCTATATCTACGACACGTTAAGTGATAGCAATGGTGACGAGGTGGCTGACACACTCTTTACTACCGATGCCACCGGTGCAATTAATCTGGATGAAAATGGTATGGCACACGTGTTCTTCGGAAGCAACTTTATTATTGATGATACGCCTGATGACACTTTTTATTCTTACTTCTTCACATTCGATCTGCTGTACTGGAATGAAAACTATGCTACCGATGAGATATACATTATAGCCTCAGCAGAGAACAATCCCGATGATGGCGATGACATATTCGACATACCCAGTGCTGATGAAATAAGCAACTACACACGAAGCCTTGCCAGCATGTGCAGTGTGGCTGAAGATGAGGACGGTATTATGTACATCGTGTACAGTGGTGCTGATGAGTACTTTCTGGGCAATCAGTTCTACAGGCACATCTACGTTACATCTACCGAAGACAATGGGCTGAGCTTTATGGATCCGGTAGAGCTGACACCCGATGAGGATGAAGAATTCCTTGAATTCGCCTACCCATCGGTAACTGTGAAAGATGATATGCTGCACATAGTAGCCATGCGCGATGAAGAACCCGGCATACTGGTGCCAGAGGTGGCCAATGGTGCCAGCACCGAAACCAACGACATTATCTACATAGCCATTACCACCGACTTTGATACTGATATAAGTGTGGATGAAAACACCACGGCTGCCAACCTGAGCATTTACCCAAGCCCAACCACAGGTGTGGTAAATGTGCAGGGCACTGATATAGAAAAGCAACCCCTGAAGGTGTACGATCTGAGTGGCAAGCTGATGGTGAGTACCATCATTGGCAGCCGCGATTTGGCCACATTCGATTTGTCATTCCTGCCTGATGGTATGTACAATGTGAACATCGGCAGTGGTAAAAACAAGTGGAGCACACAAGTAATGATTCAGAAGTAAGAGATTGCTTTAGATGAATCTGTTTGTTATGCAGAGCGGCCCGTTCACCTTGAGCGGGCCGCTTTGTTTTTATTTATTTCATGACTAAGAAATTTTCTGCCCAAGTATGCGTTCCCTGCCACCCTTCTATTTTGGCCGCCTGATGTATTGTCGTCTTCTCCTACTCCTGCTGCTGGCTTTGCCGGCCTCCATCTTTTCCCAAACTGCAACGCTGAAAGGTGTGGTACGCAACACCGACCGCGAGCTTGCTCCCAACGTAATCATTCGCCAAAAAGACAACAGTGCCAATGCTACCATAACCGGTGACTCAGGCACGTTCTCCTTAATACTCCCGGCAGAAAGGCTTGTGCAAATCACATTGGAGAGTTTTGGAGTGCAGAATGAGACTAAATCATTCTACTTAGAAGTGGATGAAGTGCGCGAAGTGGAAATTGAATTTGACAACAAAGGAACTTTGATTGATGTTCAAATTGTCTCACACGGTGAAGGCGGGATGAAGAATATACAGGCCCGCTTCGAAACACAACTGCCGCAGCTTGACCAGGACATCAGCCGCCTTTTGCTGCAAGCCCCTGTAAACTTCGCATCGGAACTGAGCAGCAGCTACAGTGTGCGCGGTGGCAGTTTCGATGAGAACTTAGTCTATGTAAATGGCATTCAGGTTTACCGTCCTTTCCTGGTGCGGGCTGGAGAACAGGAGGGCCTAAGCTTTCCGAATACCGATATGGTGAACAACATCAAATTCAGTGCTGGAGGTTTTCAAGCTAAATATGGTGACAAGATGAGCAGCGTGCTGGACATTACCTACCGCAAACCTGAGAAGTACAGCGGCTCAGCCATGATGGGCCTGCTGGGTGGTTCGCTCCAATTGGAAGGCATCAGCAAGAACAGAAAATTCACACACAACACCGGCTTTAGATACAAGAACCTGAGCTACGTACTTGGCTCATTGGACACACAGGGTGAATACAAGCCGCGCTACTTCGATGTGCAGAGCTACCTTACCTGGAGGCCTGAGCCATACAGCGCATGGGAACACAGCGTACTGGCCAACTACAGCAACAACCGATACAACTTCATACCCACCACCCGGCAGACGGATGCGGGCAACATCAACGAGGCGCTGCGCCTCACTGTGTATTTCGAAGGGCAAGAGATTACCCGATTTCAAACATGGTTTGGCGCTTTCTCCAGCAAGTACCAACCTGACGATGATTCGCAACTGACATTTACCCTGAGTGCCTTCAACACCTATGAGACGGAGTACTACGACATACTCGGGGCTTATCGGCTGGATGAGTTGCAGCGCGACCTGGGCAGCGATGAATTTGGTGAAGTGCTGCGCAACCGCGGTGTTGGAGCATTTCTGGAGCATGCAAGAAATCAGTTGGACGCATCGGTATTCCAGTTTACTCACCGCGGATTTAGCCAGGTAAAAAACAAAACAACCACTGCCATAAGGCATGGTGTGATAACCGAAGTGCGCAAAGAACAAAACTTGCTGAGCTGGGGTATGGATGCCACCTACGAAACAGTAAACGACCAACTGAAAGAGTGGACACTGATAGACAGCGCAGGCTTTGCCTCACCACATCGCCCCGACTCGTTGGGCTACACCAACCCCGGTGCACAACCCTTCCAGGGCATACCCATGCACGATGTGATAAGGGCCACCAATGAAGTAACCTCACAACGCGCCACAGCTTATGTGCAAGATGAACACAAGTGGAAATTGGAAGACGGCACTGCCATAAGCATCAACCTTGGGGCAAGGGCCAACTACTGGGCCTTCAACAACCAGATAGTGGGCGGGCCGCGCATGCTGCTCAGCTACAGCCCCGTGTGGCTGGGAACAGTGGAGCGCGCAAATGGCAAGGTGGACACCGTAAAGAAGGATGTGATACTCACATTTGCCGCAGGCTACTACTGGCAGCCACCCTTCTACCGCGAGATGCGCGGATTCGATGGTCGTGTGAATCCTGACATACGCGCACAGCGCAGCCTCCACTTCATAGGTGGTATTGACTACATATTCCACGCATGGCACCGCCCATTCAAGGTAAATGCCGAGGTCTATTACAAAAAAATGGACTACCTGATACCCTACGAGGTGGAAAATGTGAGGCTCAGATATTTCGCCACCAACAACAGCAAGGGATATGCTTATGGCACAGATGTGATGCTCAATGGCGAATTCATAAGTGGTGTACAAAGCTGGGTGCGTGCCTCCTGGCTGCGCACCGAAGAAGACCTGACTGACGACAGCTACTACCTCTACCTCAACAGCGAAGGAGACACTATATATAATGGCTTCACCATAAACGATGTGGCCGTGGACAGCCTGCTGCAAGTGCCCGGCTATGTGCCAAGGCCCAACGACCAGCGCTTTGCATTCAGTATGTTGTTTCAAGATGAAATGCCGCGCAAGGAGTGGTACAAAATATTGCTCACATTCTACTTCGCCACCGGCCTGCCATACGGCCCGCCCAGCCACGAGCGCTATTTAGATGTACTGCGCACCCGCAGCTACCTGCGGGCCGATGTGGGCTTCAGCCGCGACCTCATTTTGCCTAAGGAAAAACAAAAGCGCAGCAATTTCCTCAACCGCAACTTCACACAAGGAACCATATCGCTGGAGGTGTTCAACCTGCTGGGGGTAAATAATGTGATAAACCACCAGTGGATAGAAGATGTGAATGGCCGCCAATACGGAATACCGACCTACCTCACTGGCCGCAGGCTGAATGTGAGGGTGGCGCTGAGGTGGTAGCGGAAGGCTGTGGTTCGCATTCGCTTCTCTTTGTCATTGATTACAACACCGCAAGACCCTGAAACAAGCTCAGGATGACCGATCGCAGCGGTGGCACCCCAAAAGCCACTTTACTGCCACACGTCCTTCCGTGTGACGTGCCGACAACATATTTTATGCAACACGGACGCCTGTGTTCTGCCAAGAAAGAAATTTTGGCAGTATCGGCCGTGACTCAAAGCACCAATCAATCTAAAATTTGAGAATTTGCCACCTGGGGTTGTCCGCAGGAAAGCCAGAAATCTTAAATCCCCAGCGGCCCGCGTATGATTCCTTTATCACTATTGCAGATAAAGTCAAAGATGATTTCCTTTTGAAGTGTGTTGGGCAGTGCAACCCTACAACACTTAGGAATTCTACTTCGGCCATTTAGCTTACATCTTCATTTTTGCATTTTACAGTTACCCTTGCTTTAGTTTTAGTACTCATATTCCCTACCATGAAACCTCTTTCGTTTCGCTTCCGGCACATGTTGATTTCAGTATGCCTGTTGTGTGCTGGGATAGTTTGCATAACCGAGCAATCAACCGCCCAGGGCTTCACCAACGTAGCACCTGGTGTGGGTATCACCACCACCTTTGGCAATGTGACTTACGGTGGAGGTGTCTCATGTGCCGATTTCAACGAGGATGGTTTTGATGACCTCACCCTTACCACAGGCACAGGCAGCGAAGTGGCTTTTTACATCAACGACAGCACGGGTGGATTCAACGGCCCTTTCAACTACATCACCAACACCTACGAAAAAAAACAACCACTGTGGGTGGACTATGACAACGATGGCGACCTCGATTTTTATGTAACTACAAACAATACCAACAGGCTTTACAGAAATGACGGCAACTATGTGCTGACAGATGTTACTGCATCATGCGGCATATCCGAAGGCGTATCCAACTCATTCAACAGTGTGTGGTTCGACTACGATGAAGATGGTTTTCTCGATTTAGTAATGTCACATCGTTTTTCATTTCTGGTAGGTAATCTCAGCCTCTACCACAACTTAGGCGATGGCACTTTCGAAGATTTGACTATAGCAGCGGGTCTAAACAACATGGGCAACAGTGTACTTGCCATGGCCACACTCGACTATGACAACGATGGCTGGGAAGACCTATTTGTAGCTCAGGATTTTGAAGTGGCCTGTCTGCTGCTGCACAACAATGGCGATGGAACATTTACAAACACCGCAGTATCCGCTGGAGCAGCCATACTGAACGACTCCATGACCTGCACAGTGGGCGATTTTGACAACAACGGATACATGGATGTGTATCTGACAGACACTGCACAAAATGGCAACAGCCTGCTGGTAAACCAAGGTGACGGAACCTTTGTAGATATGGCCGAAGAGAAAGGTGTGTTCGTGGACCTGTTCACCTGGGGCGCCAGTTTTTTGGATGCCGATTGCGACATGGATTTAGACCTTCACATCAACCGCACTTCAGGTTCGCCCTATTCAGGTCTGATGTATGAAAATCTGAATCAGGGAGAAGTGTTTCAATTGGTAAGTGCTACTTGGGGCTTTGGCAGCGAAACAGGAAAAGGCAATGGAAATGCCGTTGGCGATTACGACAACGATGGCTATCCTGATTTGGCAAAAAACAACACACTCAATACGCCCGGTGCGCTGTGGAGAAATGATTTTTCTGAAAACAATTTTTTGAAAGTAAAACTTACCGGCACAGTGAGCAACCGCATGGCCATTGGCAGCGTGATACATCTCTATGCAGGTGGTGTACATCAGATGCGCAGGGTGGGCTGTGGCGAAGGTTTTTCATCGCAGCATTCCTACACACAACTTTTTGGACTGGGAGAAAATGAAACAGCAGACAGCATCATGGTAAGCTGGACCAATGGCATGCTCACCATACTCTATGATGTGCAAGCCAACCAGCTGCTTGAACTTATCGAAAACCCACTTGCAGGTTGCATGGACGAAGCCGCCTGCAACTACGATCCCCAGGTCATTACTGATGGCGAAAACTGCATCTACGCCCAGCCATACTACGATTGTTTTTTTCAGTGCATTGCCGATACTGATGATGATGATGTATGCGATGAACTGGAAGTAGCCGGATGCACAGACAATGCTGCTTGCAACTACAATCCTCTCGCATCAGACGAAGACAACAGTTGTGAATACGCCTCGTGCTTCGGGTGTACTGACAGCAATGCAAACAACTATGATCCCACCGCACTGTTCGACAATGGCACATGCACTTTCGTTTGCGTGACATACACCTTCATCCTTTCCACCGATTGTTGGAGCAGCGAGACCAGTTGGGTTGTTTACAATCCCTTTGGAGATGTGGCATACAGCAGCGATGAAT
>JBJXFP010000070.1:0-11594 GCA_046155615.1 Flavobacteriales bacterium
TCGACTGGGCGCTCATTTCGGAAACCACCTGGAACCAGAAAACAAATGAAACCACCAATGAGAATGTGTGGATTCCCTCCTTCAGCAAAAAGCTGAAGGCATTGGACAAGAAGGAGGTAAGCATCACCGGCTACATCAGCGTGGATGCAAATGGCAACCACATCCTCACACAATTCAAACGCAACTCCAAGAGCACGAAAGACCACACTGCCGAAGCTCCAGACTACATTTTGCTCGAAGGTTTTGATGAGGCCACTTACTACGCAGAGTTGAAGAAGTATCAGGTGAAAGGATTTCTGGTGCTTAGTGAATACAGCAGTGCAAATGCTGCCATTGCACTGCGTATGTCGGAGATACTTCGTTGATGTTTTGCTATAGTTTTTCCCGCATTCTGCGGTGGCTTAGTCCTCGTGCTATCCAGGTTGAAGATCAATTTGCATGGGCAATGTTCTATCGTTTCCTGTTGCTGGCATTCGCGATTTATTTGTTGTTTGCGGGTCGCAGCAAGAAGAGACAATGAACAATGGATGAAGCGAACTGCACGGCATGAAACGCATCCCCTCGGATTTTACTGCTAAGCACACATTGCTGAAAACGAAAAGCATGCTGTAAGTGCGGATCAACGATGTTTGCCCGAAACCATACTCACAACACATGCGCATTCTCCTTTCGGTTCTTTTGTGCTTTGCTGCACTTGTTTTCTACACACAAACACCGCATGTTGATTCTGCACAGCACTATCTGATCAAAGGAGATAGTCTCTTCGATGCGAGCGAGTATCAAAAAGCACTGGCAGCTTTCGAACACGCATTGAATCATGCGAAAGGCGATGCTGATGCGCGTGTGAAAATCTTCAACAGCCTTGGCAATACACTCGCCTACAAAGGCGACAAAGAAGGTGCACTCAACTACTATCAGCAGGCCTTGCGCGAGGCACCGCAATCAAAAAATCCGCTGAAAGCAGAGGCCAATATTCTCAAAAACATCTCAAGTCTTTATCAGGAAAATGGAGACTATCCGATGGCTTTTGAATACATGAACAAAGCCGAACATGCTGGCAAAAAATGGAATGACTCACTCTTCACTGCCGACTTGTTGAACAACAAAGGATTGCTGCTGGAGTATGCGGACAGCCTACCTCAGGCCTATGACAGTTACATGAAAGCCTATCAGATTTTTTCACTGTTGAAGAATGAAGAACGACTTGCGCTCACAGCCAACAACCTTGGTGTGGTATGCAAAAATCTGGGTCGCTACAACGAGGCCATCGTGTACTACCGCGAATCATTGTACAAGGCACGCATCATCCAAAATGATTTTTTTGTGGCGGCCAACTACAACAACCTTGGAAATTTGTACACAAAACTGAATCGCTATGATGAAGCCATAGCGCATTCCGATTCTGCTCTTTCAATCGCAAGAAATATTGGTCATCTTGATTTGGTAAAAGAGTGCCTCGGTAGTCTCGCAGAACACTATGAAGCGAAAGGCGATTTTCAAAATGCATTTCTATTTCAGAAAAAATACCAGGCACTGAATGACAGCTTGCTGAATACTGAACGCGTGAATGCTGTGGCAGAACTCGAAACAAAATTTCAGGTAGAGAAAAAAGATCTGCAACTCTCAAAAGTAACTGCGGAAAAACTATTGAGTGATGAGTCGAACAAGCGCAAAACACTTTACATCATCCTGCTTGTACTTGCCATTGCAATGATATCCGGAGCACTCATGGTGACCACGCGAATCAGAAAACTGAAACAACACAAGCGCGAATTAGAGCTGGTGGCACAAACAGAAAAACAAGAGCGTGATCGCATCGCACAAGACATGCACGATGAGCTGGGTAGCGGTATCTCGCGTATCAATTGGATTACGGCATCGGCACAGCGCGCTGCAAAGAATGACGATGAAAAGAAAAACTTCACACACATCGAAAGCATTGCATCACAACTTTCATCCGGCATGAAATCGCTGATATGGCTGCTGAACAGCGGCAACTGCGAGTTGGATGTATTAGCAGGTCGCATACGCGAGATGGCGGCCCAACATGCTGAGGAGTTCGGTTACACATTGACGTTTGACGCCAATCAACTGCCAACAGTAACCCTGAAGCAAAATGCAGTGCGCGACATTTTTCTGATGTGCAAAGAGTGCGTGAACAATACGTGTAAGTATGCACATGCAACTAAGCTGTGCATGACCATACACGCCAATGAGGGTCACCTCATATTGCAAATCAAAGATGATGGAAATGGTTTTGATGCATCGAATACAACAAGCGGAAATGGACTGGGCAATTTGAAAAAAAGAGCCAAAGCTCACAATGGAACTTGCGAAGTAAAGAGTGAAGTTTCTAATGGCACATCGGTAGAAATTCGATTGCCAATGAGCAATATTTCTATGGGCTGAAAAGTCCTCTTTTTGTGCTCACGATAAAGCGGCCTACTACTTTTGTGGTATATGCCTGTTCACCTCATCATTGTAGAAGACGATCAAACCACCCGCGAAAACATCACGTCATTTCTTGCCTCCACACCCGACTTTGTTGTACTCGGAAGTTTCAGCAATGCAGAATATGCATTGGCCAATTCTGAATTTTCAGCATGTGATGTTTTGCTCACAGATATTGGTTTGCCGGGCAAGTCAGGCATCGAACTGATCCAGGAAGTGAAGCTCACCTATCATCGCCTGCAGTGCATCGTGCTCACTGTTTTCGAAGACGATGATCATGTCTTCAACGCACTGAAAGCAGGGGCCACCGGGTATCTGCTAAAGGGTGCCCGCCCCAACAAACTATTGGATGCCATAGATGAAGTAATGAGTGGTGGCTCCCCCATGACTGGCACCATCGCACGCAAAGTGATGAACTCATTCCGACAAAAAGAAGTCTTACAAAGTGAACAACTGACTGAACGAGAAAACGGATTACTGCAAAAACTTGCACAAGGTTTGCGCTACAAAGAGATTGCTGATGAGCTACAAATAAGCGTGGAAACCGTTCGCACTCACATCCGCAACATCTACCAAAAATTACAAGTGCAAAGTCGCACAGAGGCGCTCAATAAGCTGCGCGGCATTTGACGACACTTGGCAATTCATTTCTCCGTTCTTCACTGCTGCGCTGTTATTTCATTTACTACTCTAATGTGATTGAATTCGCATTTTCTCATCGCCTGTTTTGAGTCGTATTAAAATCTCAAAATCAAAAGCAATGAAAAAAGTAACAATGTCCATCATCGTGTGTATGATGATGAGTGCGGCAGGAGTCGCACAGAAAGAATTCACAAACGTGTATGAAGTAAAATGTCCCATTTCTATTGACACATGGTATAGCCGAAGTGATCAGGGATTGATCATAGCCGGCAACGATGCGCAGCTTTGGGCTATGGATGGCGTAACGGGCAAAGAACTTTGGAAGGTGGTGTACAAGGAAATGTTTGGTGTGAAAAAGTGTGAGGCGTGGGAGTATGAAGAAGATCACGCGGCTATTGTGGTACGCACCAAAGGCGAGAACAAAGGAGAAGAGGTGATCACCTATCTGGATGAGATGACGGGCAAGTCGTTGGGCAATAGCGAGACAGTACTGAAAGAAAGAAAATCTCGGGCCGACTCTCCGCGCGTGCGCAGCAAATCGAAATCTGAATGGATAGGCAAGGGAAACCTTTACTTAGACAATCCGAATGTGACACTCAGTCTGGATTATGAATCACCAAGAATCAACGCCTCATACGACCGAGGAAAGAAGAGACCCATCACCGTGACATGCAGTGGCGAACTCACATGGTCACGCACCGTGGAAGGAAGCTTTGTGCGCAGCCTGTGCGACAACGCCTTTGGCCCAAGTGGCTTCGGTGGAGACTTCATAGATTTATACGTAAGCGGCAACTGTGTGTTTGTGGTGTATGAAGGACTCTCAGTTATTGACCTGCAAACAGGAGCACTTTTATGGGAAACCACTTTCGACTTCAGCACCTTCGACTTAGGGCTGATGAAGGCAGAAATGATAATAGGCCGTGCCCCCATGCCTGTGGTTGACGAAACAGGTGTGTACATCGCAGACCTTACCAAGGATTCGCGTGCTATCAAAAAGTTCGATTTGAGAACAGGAAAAGTGATTTGGGAATCGGAGCGCCTTAAGAAGGACGCCATCATCACTGAGATGATCATTGTGGATGGTGTGCTGCTAGTGCGTAACGGAGGCAAGGTGCTGGTGCAAACCCTCATTACCGACACCAATGGCGGACAAGTGTGCAAGTCAGAATACAAAGAAGAAGGTGACTTCAATCTGGTGGCCTATGACATCACCTCCGGCAAGGCCTTGTGGGTGGGCGATGATGTAAAATCATTGGGGGACAAATTCAAAAGCATCAGCAACTTAGAGACTGATGGAAAACTGCTGTATGTAACCAGTGACAGAAACCTTTTTGCCCTTGATCCAAAATCAGGCGCGCCCAAATACAAGGTGAGTGTGGACGACATGAAAATAGGCACGCCACAAACCATCGCCATCTATGAAAACGACATTTTGATTGATGCCGAAGAGGGTTTGGCGCGAGTGAAACTCAGCGATGGCGCTATCGTGTATGCCACCGATACCAAGAAAAATTTAGGCTCATTCATAGAGGGGGATGTGCTGTATGTGTACACAGGTAAAGAACCCGGAGACCTTACTCAGTTCATTCGTTTCAACCTGGCAACAGGTGCCATAGAGGGCGGCATCAAGGACACGCCCAATCCATACTTCACCGTTGACGGCAACGAGTTCATCAAGAAGAAAGATCAGGTGTTCTATCGCTTCAGAACCAACTAATCAAATAAGACAACCAGCGGCTACTGCAAAAGCACTGTGAACTAAGACCTCCGGCAGCAGCTCAATCATTGCTTTTGATTGCGAGAAACTATTTCAAGGCTTGCAATCCGGAGGTCTTTCTAATCAAACATCAGCGCAATGAATTCTTTAATATTTTACATCAGAATATTAATCTGTGGGTTAGCAATGGTTTCCAGCCTGAAATCGTTTTCGACAACTAACCCGTATAAACAAATTGAACCAACAAGAGACACCACAAATGGTTTCATTCATACGCGCAGGCTCACCTTCGACAGAATGGGGCTGCTTTATGAAACTGGAAAACAAACCGCACCAGATCCCAATACGAAGGAGATGGTTACAAGCAGTCTTGGTCAATCGCTGGGCTTGCAGATTCATGTGAACCCTACCTATGATCAGGTAGATGACGAAGATCGCTTTTTGCTTGGCTGGTCGTTGGATTTGGACTTGGGTTTCAACATCACAGAGAAGCATCTCGCGCCATACGCCTTCGATATTGGAATATGGGGAGCATACATGATTACTGATGACCTCGAAGTTGGAGCGCAGTACTGCTTTCTTGGCGCTTACAGCTATCAGTCAGTCGCTCACTTTGGTGCAAGTTTCAGCCCCGCGGTGCGGTTCAAGAGGTTTCAACTCACTGCACTCAGGCGCGGTGCAGGAGCCATACGTGGCTGCTTTGCACCCAAAGATCCCGCAGATAATTTTCCGCAGCATTCATTGGAGTTGATGTATTACTTAGGCAACAATTGGCTAGTGGGCGCGCGCACCTCGTGGTATCATCCCATGAGTGAAGAGCGGAACGTAAGCGAATTCAGAGTCTGCATTGCCCGAACTAAGTTGCAAGCTGTTGCTACACGCATGGTTAGGGAAAAATGATTGTGTACAGGGAAACAAAGCGGTAATGATTAGGTCGACATGCAGTGGTCGCTCATGAATTTGTCTGCCATTTTTTTATGTACTGCGAAAGCCTACATTCGCGCCCCATTTCAACAAAAACAACCCAATGGCATCTACAACAGCGGACATCAGCAATGGACTATGCTTTCGCATGGACACACACATCTGGAAAGTGGTGGAATTTCTTCATGTCAAGCCCGGCAAAGGCCCAGCCTTTGTCCGCACCAAAATAAAGAACCTGAACAACGGCAAAATCGTGGACAAAACATTCAACAGTGGAGTAGCCATGGATGTTGTGCGCATCGAGACGCGCGAATATCAGTTCCTGTACAAAGACGATCAGTACAACTTCATGAACTTAAACGACTATGAGCAGATAGGTATTCCCGAGCACATGATCAACGCCCCAAAGTTTTTGAAAGAAGGTATGAAGTGCATGGTGCTATTCAACACAGAAGATGATCAGCCTATGAGTTGCGACCTTCCACAATATGTAGAGTATCCGATAACCTACACCGAACCTGGAGTGCGGGGCGACACAGCCAACAACGCCCTCAAACCCGCAACACTCGACATTGGCGTAGAGGTCCGTGTTCCGCTATTCATCAACGAAGGCGACACCATCAAGGTGGATACTTCAACCGGACACTACCACGAACGTGTGAAGAAATAAAACCAACACTCATTATCATAGGCCGCCCCATCCCGATGTGGCGGCTTTTTCATTTTTTGGGTTGTGCCAGCAGTCAGACCCCACGGTTTCTTCACCGCCTTGTTGAAAACTGCGGCTCACGTGGTTCCCACAGCAATGCAACCCAACACAATTTGTGAGCGTAAAATGTGTTGTGCCAAACACACAGCAGGCGAGCCGTAGTTATTATCATTGCTTGCCTGAGTTATCAACCAAGGAAATCACTTTAAAGGGACATCATGAAGAAAACAACAATCATCACAATGGCATTGCTTTTCTCCGTAGGAGCAAAAGCAATAGAAAAAGACACCCTTGCAACAAGCGTTCCTGCACTGGCACCGGAGAATGCCGAGGTGGCCGAGATAGACCGCATACTGGTGCAGAGCTACCTGAACCACTATTGCTACAGCACCGACCAGCAAGTGCTGAATGCCTTCAACTATACACCTGAGCAGGTACCCACATTCTCAAGCGAGATAGTGGCGCAGCGCATGCAGGTGTTAGACAAAAACACACCCTTCGATTTGTTGTACAACCCCACTGTGCAGGGCTTCATCGACCTTTATGCCGTGCGCAGGCGCGACATCACAAGCAAAGTGCTGGGCACCTCACAACTCTACTTTCCTATGGTAGAAGAATGCCTGGCCAAGTATGACATACCACTGGAGATGAAATACCTCAGCATAGTGGAAAGTGCGCTCAACCCTACTGCCATTTCGCGGGCAGGTGCTGGCGGACTGTGGCAGTTCATGGTAGCCACCGGCAAGCAGTACGGGCTGGACGTAACCAGCTACCAGGACGAACGCTTCGATGCTTATAAAAGCACAGACGCAGCCTGTCGTTATCTGCGCTTCCTCTATGACACCTTTGGCGACTGGCAGCTGGCCCTTGCAGCATACAATAGTGGCCCGGGGAATGTGAATAAAGCCATACGCAGGTCGGGTGGTAAAAAAGATTTCTGGAGCATCAAACCATTTCTACCAAAAGAAACGCAGGGTTACGTGCCTGCTTTCATAGCCGTGAACTATGTGATGAACCACGCTGCGGAATACAACATCTACGCTAAAGAGCCTCTCACCACCTTTTTCGAAACAGACACTATCAGTGTAACAGGCCGTGTGGATTTCAACATACTAGCCAAGGTCATTGACATGCCTTTGGACGACATCGCCTTTCTCAACGGTACCTATAAGCTGAAGGAAGTACCTGACAATGGCAAGAAACACTACCTCGTGTTGCCCATAGCCAAGATGGGGCTGTACATGGCCAACGAGCAATTGGTGTATGAGCAGAGCAAGGTACAACTGACTGAGCCTGTGCTTACAGCCTCCAACAGTGCTACCGAAAACACCGAGGGCAAGGTGGCCAAAACTATTTGGGACACCGATTGGAAAACACACAAGGTGAAAAAAGGAGAGTCCTTGGGGGGCATTGCTGACAAGCACAATGTAACGCTGGCCAACCTGAAGAAGTGGAACAAGCTTAAGAGCAACAAAATAACCCCTGGGCAGAAGTTGAAAATACAGACCAAGGTAAAGCGGACCATCTACGAGGAAGCCCCCGCGGAGAACGTAGCTGAGAAAAAAACAGAGGATACAGATAAGGCTACTTTGGAAAAGAGTGCGGAAGCAGGCGAGGAAGAAAACTACCAGCAGACCACCGAAGAGGTAAAACAGGTGGAAAACAAACCCGTGCCTACGGCCCAATACAAATACTACACAGTTCAGAAGGGTGATACCCTTTTCAAAATAGCCAGCGCCAAAGGAGTATCAGTTGATCAGATAAAAAAATTGAACTCCGGACTGCGCGAAAACAAACTGGCGATAGGGCAGAAGTTGAAGATTAAGCAGATATAGTCAACACAAATGCATCAAAAAGCCGCTCCAAAACTTAGGGGTGGCTTTTTTTATATGGTTCACTTGATTACAAAGCCACCGAAGCCAGTTCTACATCAATTTCTGCTTCCTTCCTGCTACTACTTCATACTGGCCTCACCTCTGCCTTTACTCTGCGCCTCAGAGGTTGTCCTAAATTTTGCGTAGTAAAATCTATCACGGATTCCAATAAGAACTCATATCAAAATGGCCGGAGTCTCCTCGACCCCGGCCATTTTTATGCATATCAATTCAATGCTGCGCTCTTCGGCTACCTCTGTATCAGCAATCGTTCAGTGGTCACCTCAGCTCCAGCTACAAACTCAACTAAGTAAACACCCGGTGCAAGTTGGTTTTCGAAAACCAGGGCAGTACTCAAGTTGCCGTCCACTGCGTATTGGCGTGTACAAACCTTGCGTCCCATGGCATCACTGATGCGCACCTGCAATATGCCTATGTATTCACCTGTGTAGTTCAGGTTCATCATCTCTCCGCTATTAGGATTCGGATAAATGGCAGCCTGCACAGAGGCTGATTTTGTTTGCATGTCATTTCCGGTCAGTTCTGTTTCCATCACAGAGCCGCCTACGAATATCACCCGTGGTGTGCCATACAGACCTGCGCCATAGCCGAAGTTCGGCTGCCACTCCACAAGGTAGTGGCTCATGGCCACCAGCGGCTGCGGCAGGGTGAAACTCAGGTTGAGCGATGCAGATGCACCGGTGGTGTTTACTGTAAATGGCAGTCCGTCTGTTGTGGCGCCTGTGCAGTCAGTCACTTTGGTAAAGCGCACGGTGTAGTTGGTCACTCCGCATACATAAGGCTTGCCCTGCATCACCGAGCCTTTCAGCAAGGTAGCAGGATAGCCGCAGCGTTGCTCTGCCTTTACCTCTACACTGGCGTGGTTAGCTATTATGATGCTGCATACCTGATTGCCCGCCACCACCAACGTTTCAGGATTACCTGCACCATCAGTCAGGTTGTATGTCACATCAATGGTAGCATCATAAGTGCCTCCATGAATCAAAGCCAGCGTAGCGTTCGACAAAGAAATCTGTCCTACTGCCGTAGCAGAAGTAGGGATACCTGGTGTAGGGGCTGTAGGTGTAAAGTTGAATGTATAACTATTAGCGCCTGTCCAGTTGGGCTTGAAATTGGCACAACGGTCGTAGGTACCCGAACCATCGTTGCAGTGACTGTCCATCAATGCCTGCACACATACACTATAGGCGCCCAGCACACCATCGTAAGAGCGTACTGCAACGAAGTATGTATAACCCTCGGTCAGTCCGTTGGTAGCCATTATTTCTCCGCCAATGCCAGCCACGTCATTTTCTGTGTCAATGAGCGAACCGTCTGAAGCGTGCAGCTCAAGTACAATATTCATAGATGCTGTGGTAGTAACAACGCGACATGCAGGGCTTGGTGCCACAAAAGCATACCAGCGGTCTTGACCTCCGGCCACCAGCACATTGGCCGCAGTGCCCTGTGACGATACAGTGGCTCCGACCAAAGTACCACTATAGCAATTGCCAGCAGGGTAAGCCAGCCCACTCATGGGCGCAAGTGCCGCACTCAGGAAGTGGTCGTTGTTGCCCGGCACCAGCGTAACACACGCAGGATTGAATTCTGCATCCAAACTCGTTACCACCTTGGCGGTTGTTCCGGTGTTTGGGTTCACGGTGTTAGCACCACTTGGCCAAACGCCATCAGCATCAGTGGCAGCGCAGCTCACTATCAGCGCTTGTGCAAGCGAGCGTTGTTCTATTCTTCTTATGCCATTGGGCAAATTGTTAGGAATGATGGTTCCGTAAGCGCCCGCCTGTGCCTCTACCGAAGTGCCATAAAATGCTACATAACTATTGCCCGCAGTATTGGCTGAGCCATCGCTTTCTACAAAAGAGCCTGCAATGGGGCGGCCAGTGCCCGCAGTGTTGTCGTAGAGCAACACAAAATTTTTGGCGACAGCCGAAGAGCTGCCACGCAGGCCGGTGCCATCGGTTGCGGTAGCGCCAAAGTTGATTACACTAATAGTATTGGTGGTGGTAAGGCGCAGGGCGACAAATGTTCCGCCTGCACCATTGTTGATGGCAACGCGCATGTACACGTTGTTGCCGGGAGTAAAACGTGCATTGCCCGTAGGCTCTGTTATGAACCAGCCCGAAAACTGTCCGGCAGCATCGGTAGTGAATTCGCCATAGCCACCTAATGTGCTCAGACTGGCACTGGTGGTGCGCACAAATCCGGCACCGTTGGCATAAATAGGATTGCCCGCTCCATTTACCGCAGCACCATCTGCTGCCTCCACCATCTGATTGGTGTAGCGGTAGGTGGTGCTCGCCTGCAAGCCGCTCAGCGTAAGGCGAGCCGCATAAGGAACGCGTGTGCTGTTGCTGGCCACAGTTGTGCCTTGCATGTATTGAGGCAGGTGGTTTTCAGCTAAAGCTGGTGTACTCACCGTAATGCTTGGCGAGGTGATGGTTGTGAAAACTCCCGCAGCAGCATCTATTTGTTTGATGCCCGCAGTAGTGAATGCAATATCGTTGAACAAGGCAACACCATTCACTATTGGTTTAGTCAATGTGCCTGTAATGGCACCTGTTCCGCTTATCAGCGAAATGGTGGCGCTTCCGTTGTAGGTATTGTCCACACTGTTATCGGGCCTTCGTGCCTCTACGTTGAAAAACTGAACAATGGTATTGGTGTATGAAAACGTAGAAAGATTGTTGAAGGCAATCTGACTGGCGGGTTGCAATACATCGAATGCAGGGGTGTTGCTGCTGGTGAGTACATCGCCCGCAGTGCGGCTGATGGTCAGTATCACGTCTGTTTCGGCTGTGTTGTAAATCACTCCGGTGAGGGTAAGGGTGCTTGCACCCATCAGCACAGTGCCTGTGGTGCTGCCTATCAAGCTGCCTGTGCCATCGAATATGGAAATGAGTACATCGGTATTCTGACTAACGCTTGCGCCTGTGTTTGTTCCATCCTGTGTTTCAATTGAAATAGTGAAGGGCGCATTGGCAGTTGGGCTGCTTCCGCCATTTACTGAAGTAACAACTATCTGTGTGGGGCCGCCTGCTGACAATACGAATGCAGTGGTGTTTACTGCCAAGGTTCCGGTTGTTACAGTAGCCCAGTTAGCTGTGTTATTTACCAGAGCTTTATATCCGGCAAATGTTGCCTGACCATTTCGCGTACCGGTGTATTGTGCGGCCTGCGCATTGGCCCCGAAGGTGATGTTGCCGTTAGCAACGTTCAGCTCTGTAGGCAAAAAGCTCGTGCTTGTGTTGTTAAGTCC
>JBJXFP010000073.1:0-11118 GCA_046155615.1 Flavobacteriales bacterium
TTTCCCCTCTGATTCTGTGGGCTATTGCAGTGCCTACGAAAATGTCCTGAAAACAACTGATGGCGGTGAAAACTGGTTTTACCCTAACCCAGATTTTGAAGGTTATCCATATCGGAGCATTGTCTTCGAGGATGATAATATTGGATTCGGGTGCTTTACTGATAATGGAGCTGCGTTTGCTAGAACAACGGATGGAGGTTACACTTGGTCAGAAGAATATGAATATGGAGGTAGGGAAATAATCAAAGTAGACAATTGTCAGTATCAAATGATTGAAGGCTACTTTCACAAAAGTGATAATTGTTGGAATGAACAAGAAAGCATTCCGATGCCTATTGATGACCGCTATGATGAAAACATTGCCTGTTCCGATGATGAAATCTTGTTATCGTGTGGGCTTGGTTATAACGTTAATACAATCTCCAATTTTGGTTTTGTATCAAAATCCATAGATGATGGCATCAACTGGTCGATCATTGATTTCTACAATATCTATGCGCTACGCTCTATAGTTTGGGCTCATGGTACTACCTTCTATTGTGTAGGTCAGCCATACTATCCCAACCCATTCTCCTTTCTTAAAACAACCGACAGTGGAGCTACATGGAGTTATCAAACCTATGACCTTCCTTGCAGTGAGTGCTATTCACCCGAAGTAAGAGATGTATTCTGTGCTAGTGAAAATTTGTGTTACGCTGTAAGCAGCAACGGTGCCATTTGGAGAACTTCCAATGGAGGTGGAGAAATGTTTCCACTGCCTGTTGGCATTGATGTGGCCGCAGCACTGGGAGCAATGGTCATCTCCCCCAACCCAGCCACTTCCACCCTCACCATCCAAAACCTTCCCCTTGGCACCAACCAAATCAAAATTCTCGACACCACAGGCCGCATCCTCTCCACACACCAAAACCAAACACAAATAGACATCTCCAATCTTCCAAGCGGCATCTACCTCATTGAAATAATCACAGATGAAAGCAGAACCGTGCTGCAGTTTGTGAAGGAATAACCCCTCAGTCCCAATTGCCCCCATCGTCCCTTCTCCAAATCCCTCATTCCAGACACCAAATCCGGGGCAACTCCCACCAAATCATACGCAGGCTAAAACAACAAACAAACCCCAATGAACAGCCCACATCAATGCCCCTAAAGTCTGTCATCCTAACAGCATTCCAAACCCAAACCCCTCACATAGTCACACTAATTAAGCATTTATACACAGTTATACAACACATATGCACAATAATCAGCCATATACACATAACACATACACATATACACTCAAACAAGCACCATATACACATATAATTACTGCAAATACACACTACCACACAACAAAATTTCACAATAAAATAGCATATACACACTAAAATACAGCATATTTGCACAGCAATCACCCACCCACACATACACCTCACCATGCTATCTCTCAACATCCCCTTCATCAACCAAAAAGGCAAATACAACTCTATCATGCACACCCTCCATGTGGACACACGCACCATCAAAGCCCACAAAGAATCAAAAGCAAAATCAATCAACCTCACCCTCCTCACCCAACTTTGCACCCAACTCCACTGCACACCCAACGACATCCTCCAATACCAGCCCAACCCATCCCAAACCCTCCCACCAGCACACCCACTCCATGCACTCAAGCCACATCCACAGCCCAACATCATCCAAACACTCCCCACCCTCACACCCGACCAGATAAAACAAATACAACAAATCATCCAGCAACAACCACAGTAAACTCAACAAATCTCCAAATCAACAAATCTCCAAATCTCCAAATCTCCAAATCTCCAAATCAACAAGTCACCAAATCAACAAGTCAACAAGTCAACAACTTGAAAAAAATAGCAATACTCGGCAGCACAGGAAGCATAGGCACACAAGCCTTGCAAGTAATAGCAGCCCATGCTGAAGTTTGGCAGGTGGAAGTGCTCACCGCGCAGACCAATGCAGAGCTGCTCATAAAGCAAGCCCTGCAATACAAACCAAACAGTGTGGTGATAGGAGATGCAAACAAGTATGAAGAAGTAAAAAATGAGCTTTGGCCGCATGGCATCAAAACGTATTGCGGTGATGAAGCATTGACACAAATAGTAGCGAGTACAGAAATAGATATTGTACTCACTGCACTCGTTGGCTTTGCCGGATTGCGTCCAACCATAGCAGCCATCAAAGCAAAAAAACCAATAGCACTGGCAAACAAGGAGACACTTGTGGTAGCCGGGGAAATGATTACAAAACTCGCGCGCGAAAACGGAGTGAACATTTATCCTGTGGACAGTGAGCACTCAGCCATATTCCAATGCATGGCCGGTGAATGGGACAATGCTATTGAAAAAATTTACCTCACAGCCAGCGGTGGCCCATTCAGAGGCATGAAGCGTGAAGAGCTAAAACACATTACCAAAGCAGAAGCACTCAAGCACCCAAACTGGACTATGGGTGCGAAGATTACCATTGACTCGGCCACGCTCATGAACAAAGGACTGGAAGTGATAGAAGCGCGATGGTTGTTTAATCTCAAACCTGAACAAGTAGATGTGATAGTGCATCCGCAAAGCATCATACACAGCATGGTGCAATTTGCAGATGGCAGCATCAAAGCACAGATGGGCCTGCCAGATATGAAGTTGCCAATACAATATGCACTCGGCTTTCCACAAAGAATGAAGAGCGACTACGCGCGATTTGATTTTATGCAATACCCTTCGCTCACCTTCGAGCAGGCAGACAGAGAAACATTTCGAAGTCTCACATTGGCCTACGATGCAATGAAGGCAGGCGGCAATATGCCTTGCATTATGAATGGAGCTAACGAAGCCGCTGTAGCACTTTTTCTGCAAGACAAAATCGGCTTTTTGCAAATAGCAGAACACGTAGAAGCCACCATGAATGATTTGCAGCATATAGCCAAGCCAACGCTTGAAGATTATGTGGAAACCGATAAACAGGCGCGGCAGATGGTACTGATGCATTCCTGATTCCTTATTTCTTCTCATTCAATCAGAAATATTGCTCTTCACCATTGCACCGCAGCTAATGCCGTTCATATCTCTGTTTGTTTTCTGATGTAATGGAAAAATGTAAAGCATACTGCGGGCTATTGTTTTACCAACTCAAATCAAACAACCAAGTATGTACACCCTCGAAGCGCTTGGCATACACAAAAGTTATGCTGCGCACAAAGCACTGAATGATGTGAGTATACGTGTGCCGCATGGTTCAGTATTCGGTTTGCTCGGCCCCAATGGTGCCGGCAAGACAAGCCTCATACGCATCATCAACCAAATAACGGGGCCTGACAGTGGCCATGTGCTGCTGAATGGTGAGCCACTGCATCCGCGGCATGTGGAAAGCATTGGCTACCTGCCTGAAGAGCGCGGGCTTTACAAAAAAATGAAAGTGGGTGAGCAGTGCATGTACTTAGCTCAACTCAAAGGCCTCACCGCCAAAGAAGCAAAAGAGCGCCTCATGCTCTGGTTCAAAAGATTCGACATACATACCTGGTGGGACAAGAAAGTGGAAGACCTATCAAAAGGCATGGCGCAGAAAATTCAGTTCATCACTACGGTGCTTCACAATCCACAGTTATTGATTTTGGATGAACCCTTCAGTGGTTTTGACCCCATCAATGCCGAACTCATTCGCAACGAAATGCTGCGGCTGAAAAAAGAAGGTACTACCATCATTTTATCCACACATGACATGGGCAGTGTAGAGGCATTGTGCGACAACATTGCATTGATAAATCGCTCGCAGGTGATATTGGAAGGCAGTGTGAAGGAGATAAAGAATACATTCAGAACACATACTTATCAAGTGCACTACACGGGGCATGCGATGGATGTAGGCATAGGGCTATGGGCCGACTTCCGATTGGTGGAAACACGCGAGACGGACGACTATAAAGTAGCCATCATCAAGATGGAGAGCAATCACAAATTGAATGACTTGCTGGCTGCATTGCTGCCACATGTGCAGTTGGTAGCAGTGAGTGAGATGGTGCCGGACATGGATCAGATTTTCATAGAAGCAGTTCAAAATTTTAATGCAACACATGAATAAGATTTGGCTCATCATAAAACGGGAGTACCTGACGAAGGTGAAGAAGAAGTCGTTCATTGTAATGACGATACTCGGCCCCATCATATTTGGTGTGCTGCTGGTAGGTGGCATATTGGTGGCCTCGTCAGACAGTACCAAGCACGATGTGCTGATAGTGGATCGCGCAGGCTGGATAATAGAAGATGAAGTGATGCTGCCTGATCAGGAGCATGTGAAGCGCGCTCTGTTTGTGGATGGTGATGATGTGCATTATTTCTTTCAGAAAAACGCAGCGGATGTGTCGGCTGAGTTGAACTCAAAGCATTACACCATCATAGTAGAGCTTGATAGCAATACATACGAGGATGGCAAGTGCCTGATGAGTTTCAAGGCGGCACCAAGCCTTTCAATACAGGGTGACATACGCACGAATATTGAAAAATCAATTGAGAAATGGCGTGTGAAGAAGTATGGTATTGATTACAAAGCTTATCAGGCTATCAAACAGTCAGTGAGTTTTGGGTTGGTGAATATTGACAAGGCAGAGGACGGGAAGGATATTTATCTGCGGGCGGGTTTTGGTTTTGCGCTTGCACTGACTATTTACCTGTTCATTTTCCTATATGGTGTGCAGGTGATGCGTGGTGTGATGGAGGAAAAGACCAACCGCATTGTAGAGGTGATTGTATCATCAGTAAAACCATTTGAGCTGATGATGGGCAAGGTGATAGGGATAGGACTGGTGGGTGTAACTCAGTTTGTGATATGGATGGTGCTGTCAGGCATTACCGGTGTAGTGGTGATGGGGACTGTGGGTGCCGACTTGATTGGTGGACAAGCGATGGTTGAGCAAATGGATGGCGCCATGAACACCATGCCGGAGCAATTGGCATTGAGCCAACTGAAAGACAATGAGATGTTGTCGTTGTATTACAGTGTGCCATGGTTCGACATCGCGATGTCGTTTTTGTTCTTTTTCATAGGCGGCTATTTGTTATATGGTTCGCTGTTCGCGGCTATTGGTGCGGCTGTGGATCAGGAGTCGGACACGCAACAGTTCATGTTGCCTATAACGCTTCCACTCATTTTCGGATACTTTGTGAGCATCATGATGATTCAAAACCCTGAAGGGAGCATAGGGACAATATTCTCGATAGTGCCGCTGACCTCGCCTATTGTGATGATGGTGAAAACGGCCATTGGAGTACCTCTGTGGCTGCGGCTGCTGAGCATGGGCACGCTGATTCTTGCTTTTGTTTTTTTTATCTGGTTGGCAGGACGTGTGTACCGGGTGGGTATATTGATGTATGGCAAAAAGCCAACGTACAAGGAGCTTTGGAAGTGGATCAGGTATCAGGGATAGCCATTACTTCTAATCATTCAGCTTGATTCCTTTTCAGTATAATGGACACTGCATAATGGTCACACAATTCCTCATCTAAGGTTTCGTATTCCACCGCAGTGTATGCATTGCTATGCATGATGTAGTCAATTCGAAATGAAGGGAAAACTCCGTTGTATGTATTGCCAATGCCATTGCCTGCTTCTTTGAATGAGTCGTGCAGCAGATCGGTAAGTGTTTCGTAAGTGTAAGATACAGGTGTGTCGTTGAAGTCGCCACAAAGAATTATTTCGTGCTGGCATGTTTTGATGCTCTCTGCCATTCGTCTTACTTGTTCTTCTCTTTTCACAAATGCAATTTTGAGCCTGCGGGCTATGCGTTTGCTGCCATCATCCAGTTCTTCGTTGTTTCGGTTGCCATCCACGAGGGCATAGTCCTCGGGTTTGAAACGGATGCTCTGTAGGTGTGCGTTGTAAATGCGCACCGTGTCGCCATGCATCAGTACATCAGCATAGATGCAGAAGTTGTTTGGGTCGCTTTCAAATGGCACGTGCCCCTTGCTGATGATGGGGTATCTGGAAAAAAGTGCCACACCAAAATACTGACGCCCCGTCATGGCATGGGTATAACGCTCGTGGTAATATTTGGTAGGTAAAAATTGAGTGAGTGTGTCGCGTGTAGCGAATACGCCCAGCCTGTCAGTATGGTAAAACTCCTGAAAGCAAATGATGTCGGCTTGCTCTCTTTTGAGCACATCAAAAATGGCGTTGCGGGTGGTTTTCTTTTTATTGTCTTTGTAATAACCAAACAGATTGACATTGTATGTAAGCACCTTCACCAATTTTTCATCGCCCTGCAACTCATCTTGCACTGACAATTGAAAAAAATCGGCAATGTGTGTGAAGCCGATGAGTATGACGGCTGTGCTGAACCACGCATACTTTTTCTTTTTGAATAACCAATATGTGATGAATAGCAAATTGGCAATGAGGATGAAGGGATATGCCAAACCAAACAAACTGAAGTAGCCATAGCTGGCAGGTGCAATGTGTACTGCGCCATAGCTGACCAACATGGATAGTATGGCTGCTGCATTGAGCAGGAGCATTATCCAATTGGTGCGCGATTTTTTTATGGATTTTTCTTCAGTCACGATAGGTGTAAACAAAAACAAAAGTATCTACAAGAGCGAAGTGCGTTTTTCAATATTTGTTGTGTATGTGATGTGCAGAAATTTTTTATCGGTAAAAAGTGTTGCAACCGTCACTAATGCATCTTACCGCCAACAAGATTGGGCCAACCATGAAATGGAATGAAATAGAGGTTTGCTACTTTATAGGTATCGGAGGCATAGGCATGTCGGCACTTGCGCGCTACTTCCATGCACAGGGCAAACAGGTGATGGGCTATGATAAAACTTCCACGCCACTTACCACCGAATTGGAACTTGAAGGAATAGCAGTGCACTTTGATGACAGTGTGATGGAAATACCGCAGCTGGTAAAACTGAGTGACAAAAAGAAAGTGCTGGTGATATACACCCCGGCCATACCGAAAGACAGTGCAGAGCTGAACTGGTTTGCAGAGCATGAATTTGTGATGATGAAACGCTCGCAGGTGCTTGGGCTGATAACAGAAAACAGCCGCACCATAGCAGTGGCAGGCACACACGGCAAGACTACAACCAGCACACTCATAGCACACATTCTGAAACACTCGGGCATGGGTTGCAATGCATTTCTGGGTGGAATAAGTACCAACTACGGCACCAATTTGCTGCTGGCAGATGCTCAGGCATGGACAGTGGTGGAGGCCGATGAGTACGACCGCAGTTTCCTCACCCTCTCGCCTACCGTCAGCATCATTACCAGCACTGATGCAGATCACTTAGACATCTACGGATCGCATGAATATCTGCTGGAATCGTTTCAACTTTTTGCTGGAAAAACAAAATCAGGCGGAAAGCTGATTAGTAAACTGGAGTTGTCTATTGATGCAAGTGCGTTTGTAATTGAAGCAGCTACATACTCTATACTTTCTGCGAAGGCGGATTACTACGCTGCCAACATGCGCATAGTAGAGGGCGACTACATCTTCGACCTTCAAACAGCGCAAGGCGGGCAGCAAATAGACAATATGAAACTTGGACTGCCCGGCAGGCACAATGTGGAAAATGCAGTGGCAGCTTGTGCCGCAGCATTGTATGTGGGAGTAACACCCGAACAATTGCGCGCAGCATTAGCCACATTTGCCGGAGCAAGGCGCAGGTTCGAATACCGCATCAGGCGCCCGGATTTTGTGTTGATAGATGACTATGCACATCATCCTGAGGAATTGAGGGCCTGCATCAGCAGTGTGCGGGAGCTTTATCCTGATAAGAAAATAACCGGAGTATTTCAGCCGCACCTCTTCAGTCGAACGCGCGATTTTGCTGATGAATTTGCCACAAGTCTCAGCATGCTTGATGAGATAATACTGCTTCCCATCTATCCAGCACGCGAGCAGCCCATGGAAGGAGTTCATTCACAAATGCTGTTGGATAAAATTACCAAGGCAGAAAAAATATTGGTGGAGAAAACAGGGTTATTAGCTGAATTGAAGCAAAAGCCGCGCGAATTAGTGCTGATGCTTGGGGCAGGAGATATAGATGCACTTGTAACACCAGTTCAGCAAGCCTACCAATAGACATAGCCGCTACAACCAAAATTTTTTGAAAGCCGGAAAAAATATATTGCAGCACGACCTGAAGCGCCACAAGCGCAGACGCATGTGGTTGGTGAATGGCTTGGCCATAACAGGAGGGTTGGTACTCTTCACGCTGCTTGGTTTTGTACATAAAAAGCAAAAGGACACTACCTGCTGGAAAATGGAAGTATTAGTAAATGCACCAGACGGCAAAAAATTCATCAGTGAAGCGACCATTACACGCATAGCCATGCAGGCTCAGGATAGCATATTGGGCAGCCGAGTGGATGCCATCAATCTGAAAACGATACATGAGCAAGTGGCGGCAATCAGCAGCGTGAAAGATGCGCGTGTGTACACCACTGTAGATGGACGCCTGATGATAAGTGTATCGCAACGCACTCCGGTAGCACGCATTTTCAACCACCAGGGCGAGAGTTTTTACTTAGATGATGATGGATTCACCATGGCCTTGTCAGATGAGTGCCCGGCCCGCGTGCCTGTATTCGTTGGCTCCATACCCGACCAAGTGCGTGAAGGCAGTTTTATGGACAAAACAACCGATGGATCATACATGCAAAGCACCATGCTGGACGACATTTATGCATTTACCAATTTTATCTCAGCCAACGAATTTTGGAAAGCACAAGTGGAGCATGTTCACGTGAACAACGCAGGTGAATTCGAAATAATACCACGCGTTGGCAGCCACCGCATCAACATGGGCAAGGCTGAAAATCTAGAGGAAAAATTCAAGAAGCTGATGGCCTTCTACGCGCACACCGTGCATACCAACGACCTCAACAAGTACAGCATGATAAATGTGGAATACAACGGACAGATAGTGTGTGTGAGGAGGTAGGAATTGTTGATTGCCTGCCCCTTCGGGGGTAATTGCTGAATGCTGATTGAAAAGGTAAGTAATAGAAATTTGAAACCAATACATGAGTATGAACTCTGAAATAGTAGTAGGCCTTGACATAGGCACCACCAAAATAGCTTGCCTTGTAGGCCGTAAGCTGGAGAACAACAAGATAGAAATACTTGGCATAGGCCGCAGCGAAAGCATTGGAGTAACGCGCGGTGTGGTGAGCAACATTGAAAAAACCGTTGCCAGCATAAAGGCAGCAGTAGAAGAAGCCGAGCGCGAAAGCGGAGTGAACATACGCACTGTGAATGTGGGCATTGCAGGCCAACACATCAAAAGCCACCAGCACCGTGGCATGCGCACACGCAGAAATATGGACGAGGAAATAACGCAGGCTGACATAGACTCGCTTGTGGATGATATGTACAAACTCGTGGTGTTGCCCGGTGAGGAAATTATACACGTATTGCCACAGGAATTTACCGTGGACAGTGAGACAGGAGTGAAAGAACCTAAGGGTATGTGTGGCATCAGACTGGAAGCCAATTTCCACATCATAACGGGGCAGGTAACCGCCATAAAGAACATATATAAGTGTGTGACCAAAGCCGGACTGAAAGTGGATGCCCTAACGCTGGAACCACTTGGCAGCGCTGCCGCAGTGCTGAGCGAAGAAGAAAAAGAAGCCGGTGTTGCATTGATTGACATAGGTGGTGGCACCACAGACATTGCCATATTTCAGGATGGAATAATCAGGCACACAGCGGTGATTCCATTTGGAGGTAATGTGATAACGGAAGACATCAAGCAGGGCTGCACCATCATGCGCAACCAGGCCGAGCAGTTGAAAGTAAAATTCGGAAGTGCATTGGCTACTGAGAACAAAGACAATGAAATAGTATGCATACCCGGACTGAAAGGCCGCGACCCAAAAGAAATTTCGCTGCGCAATCTGAGCCACATCATACAGGCACGCATGGAAGAGATAGTGGAGCACATGCACTACGAAGTGCGCAACAGCGGATTCGAAAAACAACTGATTGGTGGCATAGTGCTTACAGGTGGCGGCTCGCAATTGAAACACATGAAACAGTTGGTGGAATACATGACGGGTATGGATTGCCGCATAGGCTACCCCAATGAACATGTGGCCAAGGCAGTGAATGACAACTTGCTGATACCTGCCATGAGCACCGGTGTAGGTCTGGTAATAAATGGACTTGAAAAATTCGGAGCCACAACCATAGCCGATCCGACAGCAGCAGCGGAAGGAGACAAAACCACAGAGTCAACCGTGAAGGAGAAGCAACGCGACACTCGCGGGCCTGTAAGTTTTCTGAATAAAATCAAAGAATTTTTTGATGCAGAAGATGACTGATTGATTCACCCTATATCAACCAAATGCAAAGAGGCTGCTTCACTAAACCGATGCGGCCTCTTTCATTTTTCAGGCGAAAAAAGTCTTGTCCATCTGCAGCCATTCAAGTGTGGCGTTGCAAAACACATCCTCCACAGTTTGTTTGTCAAGGCCCATGTCTTCAATGAATTTTCCTACTTCGAGGTCGCCCAGTGGAAAAGGATAATCAGTACCAAGTGTCACTCTTTTTGAACCCTGCATATCAAGTATGAATTTGAAGAGGGCATCATCGTGGGTAGCGCTATCCACCCAAAATTTCCCTATGTACTCACGCGGATTTATCGGATTGTCTATGGCTACAAGGTCGGGCCTGCAGTTGAAGCCGTGTTCTATTCTTCCAATGGTTGGCAGAAAAGAACCGCCTGCATGCGAAAAGTTGAAACGGATCTTAGGGTGGCGCTCCATCACTCCACCGAATATGAGCGAACAGATGGCGCGCGAAGTTTCAGCAGGCATACCAACCAACCATGGCAGCCAGTATTTTTTCATTTCTTCTTGTCCCATCATTTCCCAGGGGTGCACCAGCACAGCCATACTCAATTCTTCCAATGCACTCCACAATGGGTTGAACGCTGCATCACTCAGATTTTTTTGATTCACGTTGCTTCCTATCTGCACGCCCTTCAGGCCAATCTGTTTGCATCTCTCAAGTTCGCGCACAGCCATATCAGTGTCTTGCATGGGCAAGGTGCCAAGGCCAACATAATTTTTCGGATAGCGATGTATAAGCTCAGCAATATGATC
>JBJXFP010000025.1:0-40873 GCA_046155615.1 Flavobacteriales bacterium
CATGGCGCCAACTGGACATTTGTAATATGGGGTGCGCTGCACGGAGTATATCTGGTTGCAGAAAATTTTCTGCGCAAGCTTCATTGGTACACCACCGTGATAAGCAGTAAAAATATTTTTACACGCACACTCATCGCCATAGTCATCTTTCAGCTTGTAGTCATCGGCTGGATTTTTTTCCGTGCAGAAAATGTGGGTGATGCGGTGATGGTGTTATTACGTATCCTCACGTTTAGCTCCGGTGCAAGTGCTCTGGATGGTGAGTTGAGTATGCTTGGTACACCCGGCATGATGTGGAAACTGTTGTTGGTTGGTTCCTTTGTTTGTTACGATTTGTTTGCACACCGCCTCACACGCGGAGTCTATGACACACGATTGAATAGCACACTGCGACTTACGGCCTATTCACTGTTAGCTGCTATGATTGTATTGTTTGGATTTTGGGGCGAAGTGGAATTTATTTATTTCCAGTTTTGATATGAAACGCATTGCTATAAAAATGATAGCGGGACTCGCATTCACAAGCGTGTTCTACTTCGGCATGTGCTACAGCATCAACCGTGTGAGTATATCAGGCAAACGCGCAGCGTGCTGGGTCAATCCACAGTTTCAGCGCAAGGGAGGGCAAGAGGCACGGCTGATGAAAGACTGGGATGCAAGAGAAAATTATGATGTGATTGTAATTGGCTCATCGCATGCCTATCGTGGATACGACCCGCGCGAATTTCAAGCCAGTGGCTATAACCTTTTTGCAGCAGGCACCGGATTTCAGAATACACTGGCTTCGTATGTTCTGTCCAAAGATGTATTCAAGCCAAAAAAAAATTCGCTGGTTATCATTGATTTATTTGACCAAACTTTTGTAGGTGATGGCGTAGGGTGCTACACCCGTGTAATTCAAAATGCAGGCAGTGACCGTGCAGCATGGGAGTTTGTAGAGCGTAAGCCTGACATACGCACATTCAATTCGTATTGGTGTCGCATGTTTAGCAAACACATGCCAGAAGAAATAGCTGATGAAGATGGTTATCTCACCCGTGGATATTGTCCGAAAACAGATTCATTAGAAACACCCACTCCGGAATTGGAATTGAACGAAACAGTAAAATTCAATACACAATTTGCACATTATTTAGATAAGCTCATTCACAAATTGATGAACGATACCGCTCGCGTAGTATTGGTAAGCCACCCTCAACCCCTTACTGTATATAACGATGCATACCACCGGCAGTTTCTTCAATTCATACAACCCATTCTGGCAAAACACAAATTGAAATATCTCGATTACAACTCAAATCATAGTCTTCACAATATGCACCACTTTGCCGATGCCAACCATCTGAACCAATCAGGAGTGAGCATTTGGAACCGGCAATTGATTGACACATTGATTCAGCATGAATTGCTTGAGTTGAAACTTAGAGATAAGAGAAAATAATTCCGCAACAAAAACAGGTTTCAAAATTTATTCGTGTGCCATGCAACACAACAAACTCGCGTTTCAACTTCAGCACTTCGATAAAAGCAGCCATGCACGTGCCGGTCAAATCACTACGGCTCATGGTAGTATTGAAACGCCCATCTTCATGCCTGTGGGAACAGCAGGTGCTGTGAAAGCCATCACACAGCAAGACTTGTTGCACGATGTAAAAGCCGAAATAATTCTTGGCAACACCTATCACCTCTACCTGCGGCCCGGCATTGAGGTATTAAAACAAGCCGGGGGTTTGCACAAATTCAACGGATGGCACAAACCTTTGCTCACTGACAGTGGAGGATATCAAGTGTATTCGCTCAGTGGCAGCAGAAAAATAAAAGAAGAAGGTGTAAAATTTCAGAGTCATGTAGATGGCAGTTATCATTTGTTCTCGCCAGAATTTGTCATGGACATACAGCGTAGCATTGGTGCTGACATAGTGATGGCCTTCGATGAGTGTACTCCATATCCGTGCGAAAAGGTATATGCCGAAAAATCAATGCACATGACACACCGCTGGCTCGACAGATGCGTGGACCATATGCAACAAACAGAACCACTGTATGGCTACCCACAAAGTATATTCCCCATAGTTCAAGGCAGTGTTTACCCTGAATTGCGCAGGCAAAGTGCCGAGTATATTGCATCAAAGAATGCAGATGGCAACGCTATTGGCGGCCTCAGTGTAGGCGAACCGCATGAGGATATGTATGCGATGACAGAACTGGTGTGCGGCATTTTGCCCAAAGACAAGCCGCGCTACCTGATGGGTGTGGGCACACCTGCCAACATGCTGGAGAGTATTGCACTGGGTATTGACATGATGGACTGCGTGATGCCCACACGCAACGCACGCAACGGTCAACTCTTCACCTGGAATGGCATCATGAATATGCGCAACGAAAAATGGAAAAATGATTTTTCGCAATTAGATGAAACAGGTGATAGTTATGTGGATACTTATTATTCGAAGGCATACGTGCGCCATCTTTTTCACTCCCAAGAAATATTGGCCATGCAAATTGCCACATTGCACAACCTCAATTTTTATCTGCGACTTGTAAAAAAAGCACGCGAAAAAATTATGGATGGAACCTTTGCCTCATGGAAAAAAGAAGCCGTGAAAAAATTGGTACAACGACTTTAGCACACCAAACTACCTCAGCAAAAGCAAAATTTCAAATCACCAACCCGCTCTGAACAAGCTAACCCGTAGGGGCAGGCAAGTCAACAAGTCACCCAATTGATAAAGCGTCTTGACATATACATCATCAAAAAATTTCTGAGCACCTTCTTTTTCATGATAGGTGCTTTTGTGATGGTGGCAATTGTATTTGATATCAACGAAAACTTAACAGAGCTACTACAGAGCAAAGCCACTGGATGGCAAATCATCACGGAGTACTATCTGAATTTTGCATTGTACTTCGGCACACTTCTCAGCTCATTTATCATTTTTCTCACCATCATCTGGTTCACCAGCAAACTGGCGCAAAACACCGAGGTGATTGCGATGTTGAGTGGTGGTATCAGTTACGCACGCATCATGCGGCCATACTTCATTTCGGCTGCCATACTTGTGGGATGTATGTTGCTGCTTAGCCATGTCATAGTTCCTCGGGCTAACCGTGTGAAGTATGACTTTGAAGTGAACTACCTGAAAGGAGCGCTTACCGTTTCGGAGTACAACATGCACCGCGAAACGGAACCTGGCACCATTGCATACTTCAGCAGCTACACACCAGAGCGGCATGGCGGCAACGATTTCTCATTGGAAAAATGGCATGACGGAAAGTTGACATGGAAACTCATAAGCAGCGGGGCCACCATCAACCCTGAAACTCAATTGTGGTCATTAGACAAAGTTCAGATTCGCACATTCGATACACAGGGCCATGAACAACTACTGATAAAACAACAGCTTGATACTATGCTGAATATTTCGGAAGAAGTATTTGCCCTGCGGGCTGAAATAGCAAGTGCCATGACATGGCGCGAGTTAAATGACTTCATCAACCGACAAAAACTTGGAGGCAGCGGACGAGTGGCGCAATTTGAATTGGAGAAATACAACCGTACGGCCGGGCCATTTGCCATATTCGTGCTTACACTCATCGGTGTGAGCATAGCCTCGCGCAAACAGCGAGGTGGCATAGGGCTTCATCTTATGCTGGCCATCGTCATCGGTTTTATTTTTATTTTCATTTCGCGCATCACTGCAGTAAGTGCTATGAGTCTTGGATTCAGTGCGGCTCTGGCTGTGTGGGTGCCCAATGCTTTGTTTGCCCTGTTAGGCTTTTGGCTTTATGGCCGGGCACAGAAATAATCTGTAGAACCGAGTACTTTCTGCTACTCCAGCAGCTTTCCACTCCAATAAAAATCCTTGGCGAAATGTGTACTGAGCGAATCGGGAATTGATAGGAACAGGGCAAAAACGGCACTGCCACTTCCACTCATTGAAACATATGTTGCACCCTGCGCATACAACTCAACTTTAATTTCTGAAATACGTGGATGCTCTTGTGATACGCTTTGCTCGAAGTCGTTGTTGATTGTTTTCTTCCATTCATGCTTAGCAATTTGATTGATGCCTTCCAAAGAAAAAGTTGCCGCTTTAGGTTTCAGTTTTGAATAGGCTGTAGCGGTACTCACATGTATGCCGGGATGCACTATTACTACATACCAGTTCTTCAAATCCACTTCTAGTTGTTGCAATATTTCGCCTCGCCCCATTACAAGTTTGGCAGTACAATCGATAAAAAAAGGACAATCACTTCCGAGCTGAGATGCATACCGCATCAATTCGTTATGATGCAATTGGAGATGAAAAATCTGGTTGAGCAGTTTGAGCATAAAGGCCCCGTCAGAAGAGCCGCCACCGAGACCAGCACCAGTTGGAATGCACTTGTGCAGATGGGTTTTGATTCCAGGCAAATCGAAATCGCGTTGGAGAAGTTTATAGGCATTCAGACAAATATTATCCTCAGGTTTTCCTTCTATTTTGATCCCTGTAGCGTTGAACTGAATTACTCCTTTATCCGCTGCTATTACTTCAAGTACATCATACAATGCAACGGGTAAAAAAATGCTTTCGATGTTGTGAAAGCCATCAGGCCTTTTGTCGGTTACAAAAAGTCCGAGATTGATCTTGCATGGAGGAAAAGCTATCAAGATGAAAAACTATTGGCGCAAAAATGAATAGGTAACCAGGCGGCATTCAACCTTTCTGAATAATGCTCAGAACTTTGGACTTCGTATCCTCACGGTTGAAGTCAGCACCACGTTGTTTATCCTTCAGGTAGTTTTTCCATGCCAGGTGGTCAGCAAGCAATCCAACCGTTTTCATCTTGAAATTATTCGCTGTTTTGGAAAGTATAAAAATGACAATACCTGAAATGACCATGGTGAGCACAGCCGGAAACCAGCCAAGACTGAATACTGGAATACCGGCAAAAAACAAGAAGATAAATGTGCCATATAACGCGTTGTTGGGTCGCAGTATGTTCACAGGTACACCTAATGCCTGTTCCAATTCCTTCACTTTAGCTCTTCTGTTCGCTGGTGGCATCAACTCATGCAATTGCGTGTCGTGTGTAAGGCCATTGGCATCACTACCACACACCTGCATCAACGCTTTGCGCAGTTTGTGGTAGGCCACATCAGCTGTCCAGTCACCGCTTTTCTCATCCTGAATTTTTTGAACTACAATGTCAACCAGGCTACCTACTGAGTAGCTCGCACTCTTAAAATCTTCAGCCGACAGGTTTACATCAAGTGCATTATTCACTTGCTGCAGCATACCGTGCAGTTGGTCGTTTTCTATTTGTTCATTCATTGGTAAAAGGTATTCTTATTCATTGCCTCCTATCTGTTCACAACGGCAGGTGCAGTTTGTTTCGTTAACTTCCAGCTGTCACCCTGCAATGCAAATTCGTCAGACCCGCGCAGATTGCTGTCATTGGCATCCAGCAGTGTGTAGTCCGCACGCACACCGGTTGCAGTTTTTACAAAAAACAAAAATGTAAGCCTGATGCGAGACTCTGGTGCGCTCACGTTGTTTACCAAACCGGCTGCTTCAGGAACTGAACCGAGCCACTTGCTGATGGCATCATTTGCAGTCTGGTCATTCATGCCAAGGGCGTTGGTCAAGGTACATCCCTTGTCCTCGCAACCAGAGTTGAACTTCATGGCATAGTATGCTGCGAGTGCGCGCTCTGCTTCCGGTGCAGCATCTAAGTATGTTTTGTGGATGTTGAAGTGGTTACCCGCAGTGCGCAGAAATACCTGAACAGGATAGCTCATGCTGAATGGCTTCACCTGATAGTTCACAATATATCCGTTGTTTATCGCGGTAGGTTTAGTTATTCTGTCCAACACTTGCCTCATGTAGTTGTACAGCATCGGCTCATTGTTCTGATCCATTCTTACCAATGAGTTGTCTTGCTTACGCAAATAAATTGGGGAGCTATTGTCAGATGGGTGCAGCATAAAATCATTTGCATTAGCATCGCAAGTAAAAGTGCCACGCTGCTCGGTTGTTTTGCGCACACTTAACTGTGCCTCCGGATTTACATCCAGGCTTAGTGCCTTGTTGTCCACCAGCATTTGGGTCAGGCTATAGCTGCCATCGGGATTCAGGTTGAGGCTTACCATAGCTACACTGGTATCATTTTGCCACTGACCGCCATAGGCCCCGCTGCCCAGCACCAATGGGTTTTCCATGTTGAATCCCGTTGCTGATTCGGTAACTTGGTTATGGCCATCCTGCTTTTGTGGCGTATCACCACAAGCGTTTAGCATGATGACTGTGATTAGGCCTATTCCAAAATATTTCATCGATACAAAAAAATTTGTGCGAATGTAATTTCTCATTCCACAGTGCATCAGCTGCATGATTGCTTGCCATACCTGCTTTGAGGTATTCTGTGCCAGTGAACCATCGAATACTCGAAAAGTGGTAGCGTCCGGTTTAAAAAAATAGAGGAATATTGCAGTTCGTAGTTTTATTTGCAGCATCTACTTCAATTGTTTTATTACTCTAATATTAAAAATGAACGATTTTAATACGCCAATAGCGCGCATACTCTGCGTGTTCTTTTTTTGCTTTCTGACATTGGAACACAATGCACAGGTTATTACAAAAGAAGACAGTCTGAATGCTGGCCTTGTAGTTCGCAACAGCACTACAGTAATGTCGGGCTATGGGGAAGCATTGGTGAGCTATGACATGAAGTTGCGCACAGGCGTGGCTGATTTGCGCAGAAATGTTTTGTTCTTCGGGCACAAGTTCAACGACAAAGTTTCATTCTTCAGCGAGATGGAACTGGAACACGCAAAAGTTGAATTGGGAGATGATGGAGAAGGCGCAGCAGGTGAGTTGTCCATGGAACAACTTTTTGTAAAATTCAATCTGAACAAAACGAACTACATCACAGCCGGATTATTCATTCCGCGCATAGGCATCATCAACGAGAATCACCTGCCTACCACATACAGCAGCAACGACAGGCCATTTGTGGAGCAGTTAATCATACCCAGCACATGGCGCGAATTGGGAATAAGCCTCTATGGCACTTCGCGCAGAGTCAGTGGTCTCAACTATTCAGTGGCATTGATGAATGGACTAAGCAGTAGTGGCTTCACATCTGGCACCGGCCTGCGTGAAGGCCGTGGTGGCGGCAGTCGCAGCAGCGCATCCAACCTTGCCGCCACAGGAGCATTGCTGTTTTATACCGGCAATTGGCGACTGCAAACGAGTGCCTACATTGGCGGTTCAGCAGGCCTGAGCAAACGCGAAGCCGACAGTTTACAATTGAGCTATGGCGCCTTTGGCACTCCAGTAGCGTTGATGGAATTAAACATGCAAAGGCTCACGCCTGTGTGGAGTATTAAAGCTTTGGCCGCGGCCGTGCATGTAGCTGATGCCTTTGAAATAAATCGTGCATACGGAAGCAACACAGCTGAAACTATGGTTGGAGCCTACGTAGAGATTGGCTTCAATCTGATGAAACTATGTAACCGCGAACAGGAAAAAAACTTTTTGCTTTATGCACGCTACGAGTGGATGGATATGGATCTGGTGCTTGCCGAGAAAAATGGTGTGACTAATGGAATTGCCAACGATATACTGAACAAACAATATGTAGTGGCCGGTCTGCTCTATCAACCCGTGAGAGGAGTTGGTGTAAAGGCTGACTATGTATATCGCATCACCGGAGAACCCAATCCACTTTTGCTTGCCACACCATTTCCGCAGCAGTCACTCTACTTTACTGAAAACGGATTCTTCAATCTGGGCATTTGCTACAGTTTCTAAAAAAAACACTGCAACAATGGACAGAAAGAAATTCATCAAAAACAGTTGTATGGCCTGTGCAGCGCTGGCAAGTGGCGGTGTGCTGTTGAGTATGCTTCAAAGCTGTAGCAGCATCTCACGAATCTCCTCATCACAAACCAAGAGCCGGTTTCAATTTCCATTATCGTCATTCGGAACAGGCCAGATGCTGATAGTGCAGCGCAACGATGCCGAATTCGATGCATTGGTGGTAAAGCAAAACGATTACCAATACATCACGCTTGACATGATGTGTACCCACCAATCGCAACCACTCACCGCCAACACCACTGGTCTCTATTGCCCAAGCCACGGCAGCCGCTTTGGATTAGACGGCAAGGTGCTAAGCGAACCGGCAACACAATCATTGAAACAATACAAAACAGAATTACAAGATCAGGCCATCATCATTTACTTCAAATAATCATAAACACAACGATAAAAATGAAAGGGCAGACAGCATTACTCGCAGCCACACTCGCACTATTGAGTGCGTGCAGAAAACCCGAAACCACTGATACGGTGGTAACAACCAGCACCGATCTTCAGCGAGAAATACTCGTTGATTTTACCGTAACGGTTGCGCAAGACATCTACAACGAATTAGCCACGCGCACAGCAAATTTGACAACAGCGGTAATTGCATTGCAGGCTACCACAACAGATGCGCAGTTGGTAACCTGCAAGCAGGCCTGGCGCGATGCGCGCAAAAGCTGGGAGACAAGTGAGTCATTTCTTTTCGGGCCTGTATCTTACGACAACATAGATCCTCGCATTGATACATGGCCGGTCAACTTTGTTGATTTGGATGCCGAGCTGGCAGCTAGCAATGCTTTCACACCAGCATATATCGATGGACTTCAGGATGCTTTGAAAGGATTTCACCCAATTGAATATTTGCTGTTCGGAACTGGAGGCAACAAAACAGCAGCGCAGTTCACAGTGCGCGAACTCGAATACCTCGCAGCACTTGCGCAAAACCTTGAGCAACTCACTGCTCAACTTGCAACAAGTTGGCATACCTCCACAACAGACAACTATGCTGTAGAAGTAACAGAAGCAGGCAGCAGCAACTCAGTATATCCTACTCGCCTTGCAGCGTATGAGGAAATGGTAAATGCCATGGTGGGCATTTGCGATGAAGTAGCCAATGGCAAAATGAACGAGCCATTTCTTGCTCAAGATCCCACCATGGAAGAGTCGCCATTTTCGTTCAATAGCCTCACAGATTTCACTAACAATATACGCGGAGTAAAAGCAGTATATCTGTGCAACTATAACAGCGACAACAGCGGGCTTGAAGATTTGGTTCGCACCCACAATCTCTCGCTCGATGCTGATTTGAAATTGGAAATGGACAATGCCATTGCCGCGCTAAACAACATCACAGTGCCTTTCGGCCAGGCCATCATAGACCAACCTATACAAGTGCAGCTTGCCATAGATGCTATCAACACACTTGCCGAAACTTTGGAAACAGAACTACTGCCATTGCTGCAAATGCATGTGCAGTAACCTACGAAGCGAAACCAACCCCATGCGAAAACACCACAAGACAATATTTATCATAGGCTTGCTTGTAGTTGGCACTGCGGCCTGCCACAAGGCCGAGCCGTGGCCCGATGAGGAGAATGAATGGCTGAGTGGCGGTACACAAACCATATTTGATAATGGTGCTGGTGCATTCAGCGCCATCTTTCCATTCATAAGTGAGCGCAACGAGGAAGTGCATGAGGTAGGAGACGTAGCATTTGAGCAAACCTTTGTAAGTAACGGAGCCACCAATCCGGGATTGGGACCTGTGTACAACAGTGTGAGCTGCACCTCATGTCACATCAACGATGGACGCGGAACGCCAGTTGGGCCTGGCCCCAACATCATCTCGCTGCTTTTCAGAATGAGCATACCCGGTGAAGATGTGCATGGAGGCCCGCTTGCCGTGCCAGGCTTCGGTGGTCAGCTCCAGCACAATGCCATAGCGGGTGCCGAGCCCGAAGCCAATGTTCAGATATCGTACACAGAACAAACTTTCACTTTTACCGATGGTGAAACTTATTCGCTGCGCACACCGGTTTATGGCATTACCAATGCTTATCAACCACTGCCAGCAGGCGTCATGTTCTCGCCTCGCATTGCCCCTGCGGTATTTGGCCTTGGCTTGCTGGAGGCGGTGAGTGAAACTGAAGTATTGCTCTATGCTGATGAGTATGACAACAACAGCGATGGCATAAGTGGCCGGGCCAACTATGTATGGAATGAGGCAACACAGAACACAACGCTTGGACGCTTCGGGTGGAAGTGTGGTGCTCCTACCCTGCTTCAACAAACAGCAGGAGCATATCATCAGGATATGGGAGTAACCAGTTTTCTGTTTAGTGAAGAAAGCAGTGCGGGCCAGACACAGGCTGCGGCTGACGCCACATCTCAACTGGAGCTGAGCGACAGCCTGTTGCATGCTGTGGCACATTATGTAGCCACGTTGGCGGTTCCCGGCCGCAGAGCTGCGGACGATGAGCAGGTGTTGCAAGGCAAAAAAATATTCAGTGCCGCAGGCTGTGCAAACTGCCACAGGCCTTCTGTTCGCACTGCTACTAATGTAGCTTTTCGTGAAGTGTCCAACCAACTCATATTCCCTTATACCGATATGTTGCTGCATGATATGGGCGAAGCATTAGCCGACAACCGTCCCGATTTTTTGGCAACAGGTTACGAGTGGCGCACAGCCCCGCTATGGGGCATTGGCCTTACTGAAGTAGTAAATGGTCATCACAATTTTTTGCACGATGGGCGAGCACGCACCATGCTGGAAGCTGTGATGTGGCATGGTGGTGAAGCAGAATCTGCGAAGAACCACGTGAAGAATCTGAGTGCAGAAGAACGCGAAGCACTGGTGGCGTTTTTGGAATCGCTTTAGCCGTTTGCTTTCGAATTACAAAATTTCTTTGACAGCAACAGCAAGCTCGGCTTCGTTCAGCAAGTCTATCAAAGCATCTACTTCTTGCATGCTGAGAACTATTTGCATTTGCGCGATGCCTGTCGCAATAAATAATTTGTTGTAGCCATGCACCGTCTTCATGTCGTCCATGGCCTTGTTCAAGAAATCAATAAATCGGATGAGCTCGCTGCGCGAGAATGTGAAATGTAGTTGACCTGTACACAGATGCATTGCACCACAGGTGCTTTGGGCCACACAGCCCATTTTGCTTATCGCAAGTATTTCACGCGTTTTCATTTTATTCTTGGCTGCCTTAGTTCTTTTCAAAAAAACTGAACACCTGACATACTGGGCATCACTTGTAAAAGGTATTCTTAGCAACAGAATGAAAAAAATAGGTCTCCTATCAGACACCCACGGCTGGCTTGATGATGCCGTGTTTCGCCATTTCGAAACATGTGATGAGATATGGCATGCGGGTGATATTGGTCATGCTGATTTGCTTATGCAATTGCAGGCATTCAAACCAGTGCGCGCTGTGTGGGGCAACATAGATGGTGCTGATGTAAAAGCCCATTGTCCGGAACACCAGCGCTTTGATATAGAGGGCATGGCAGTATGGATAACGCACATAGGCGGCAGACCGGGCAATTATGCAATGCCAGTCCGAGAAGGACTTGTCAATCCACCCAAGCTTTTCATCTGCGGCCACTCGCACATCTGCCGTGTGCAAATGGACAAGAAGTACAATATGCTATACATGAACCCCGGTGCAGCAGGCCGACATGGATTTCATAAAACAAGAACAATGCTTCGATTTCATATACAAGAGGGACGACCAGGTGGCCTGGAACTGATAGAGCTTGGCCCCTGCTGAAAAGCAGGCAATGGTGAATAGAAAATATGATGGGTAGTAGGGTATGGCGATTCCAAGTGGTAACAGTTGCTATTGGAATCCCAATTCAGAAACCAGAATATTTACCGCCAATGAAACCCAGCAATGAATTATTCGAACTGATCAAATCACTTACAAAAAGTGAAAAGCGATTCTTCAAGCTACAGAGTACACTGCAAAGTGGTGACAAAAATTATGTGCGCCTTTTCGATCTTATAGATAAGATGGAAGAGTATGATGAGGACCTGGTGAAGGCAACATTCAAGGGCGAAAAATTCATACGTCATCTGCCCAGCGAAAAAAACCACTTGTACAAGCAAGTGCTGAAGGCACTGCGCTCATTCTATAGCGAAACGAGTGTAAGCAGCATGCTCAAACAAGAAATCAAAAACATAGAGATACTTTACAATAAAGCGCTCTTCAGCGAATGCAACAAATTTTTGGAGCGGGCAAAAAAATTAGCGAGTCGTTTCGAAAAATTTTACTACCTGTATGAATTGATAAACTGGGAAAAAACTTTGCTCGAAGAGTCCTATGAAGATGGCCTTTTCAAAGACTTAGACAAACTGATAGAAGAAGAAAAGCAAGTATTGGAGAAGCTGCGGAATCTGGCAGAGTACCATGTGCTCTACAGCAAGATCAACTATGTATTTCGCAGTGGTGGCTATGCACGCACTGATGAAAACCGGAGAATAGTAGATGAGATAGTAAACCATCCGTTGATAAAAGGGAAGAACACTGCCATGAGCAGCCGTGCCGCAACCATCTGCTACTATACACAAGGCTTTTGCAACCTTGCCAATGGAGATGTGAACACGGCATTAGACAAATTCCTTCGTGTAAAACAAATACTCGATGAACACCAACACCTGCGCAACGATCTTGGCAAACGATACATCCGCACTTTGAGCAATATTGTAACTTGCTACATAGAACAGCACAAATTCAAAGAAGCGCGCGAGCACATTTCATTGATGCGCAGCTTTGACTATGATCAGGAAGGATTCAATTCGCCTGATGTGCAAACCAGCATTTTCAAAAATGCCGGGATGGCCGAGTTAGAAATGTGCCACTATACCGGTGATTTTGCCAAGGGCCTTAAAGATGCATCGGAGATAATGGAAAGCATGGATGCCCACGAAGGCAAACTTCACAAAGAACATGAGCTTACATTCTTTTATCAATTTGCATTTGTACACTTTGGATCGGGCAACTATAACAAAGCGCTGTATTGGATAAACAAAGTTCTCAATGACAATGAGAATGTACTTCGCCAGGATTTGTACAGCTATGCCCGCTTATTCAACCTGGTGATACACTACGAGCTTGGCAACAACGACCTGCTGGAGTACACACTGAAAAGTACGGCACGCTACCTGCAGAAACGTGAGCGCGACTTCCCGATAGAAAAACTGATAATGGATCAGATGAAAAAACTGATAAAGGTTCAACTGGCTGGCGACCGGGTGAAGGTGTTCGAGAACTTTCGCAATGAATTGAACAAACTGATGCGCGGCCCTGAAGACAAAGTGGTGCTCCGCTATTTTGACTTTCTGAAATGGATAGAAGGAAAACTGCGATCCATTAGCTTTGAAGAAGCAATCAAGAGTTAAAACCATAAGACTATCATTGCAGTAGACAACTGACTATTTCGTTACTGGTTGTATTCAAAGCCCTATCAATGGAAGAAATATTAAACAAAGTAGCGGCCAGCGGCCTTATCACTATCGACCTTGAGGAAATATATCCTGAAGGCGAACGTGTGCTGCTTGACATCAAAGACCAACTCTGGCAAGGGCTTGCACTACGCGAAAAAGACTTTCGCGAATGGACAAAAGCAAACGACTGGAGTGTTTATCAAAACAAATTTGTAGCAGTCACTTGCACCTTAGATGCCATTATTCCGAACTGGGCATTTATGCTGATAGCATCAAAACTTGAGGGTATAGCTAAGCGCACAGTGTTTGGCAAACTTGAAACCCTCGAAGTTGTTTTGTTCAACGAGTTGATAGCGCAACTGCACGTAGAAGAATACCGCGACAAGAGATTGGTGATAAAAGGATGCAGTGACAAGCCTGTTCCAACCTCTGCCTATGTTGAATTAGTAAACAAACTGCAACCAATTGCAAAGAATATCATGTTTGGTGAGCCTTGCAGCACTGTTCCGGTCTTCAAGCGTTGAGGTAAAATCTATATTCGCCTCACAATTTCAAAAGAACTAATTATGGCTTACAACAATCTGCTCATTGAGGCAGCAGACAGGGTGATGACCATCTCCATCAACCGTCCGGCACAACTGAATGCACTGAATGGTGAAACAATAGAAGAGTTGAACAAAGCATTGTCACTTGCAGAAATCAATCCTGATGTTCGCGTCATCATCATTACCGGCAGTGGCGAAAAAGCATTTGTGGCTGGTGCTGACATCAAAGAGTTTGCAGATTTCAATGTAGATGAAGGCCGCATGTTGAGTGCCCGGGGTCACAAATTGCTTTTCGACTTTATAGAAAACATGAGCAAGCCTGTGATAGCCGCAGTGAATGGTTTTGCATTGGGCGGAGGATTAGAGCTTGCCATGAGTGCACACGTCCGCGTGGCCAGCGACAATGCCAAACTCGGATTGCCTGAAGTATCGTTAGGAATAATTCCAGGATATGGCGGCACACAGCGCCTTGCACAACTTGTGGGTAAAGGCAAAGCACTTGAAATGATAACAACGGCAGGAATGATAAATGCAGAAGAAGCACATCGCTGGGGATTGGTCAATCATGTAGTTCCTCAGACGGAGCTTATCAGCAAATGCGGAGAGATTGCCAAACAAATTATCAAAAATTCACCTCTTGCAATCGGCAGTGCGATTCGAAGTATCAATTCCGGCTATCACGCAGGTGTAAATGGTTTCGTAACTGAAATTAGAGAATTTGGAAAATGCTTTGGAACCGTTGAATTCAAAGAGGGAACTACGGCATTTCTTGAAAAACGGAAACCCAATTTCTAAGAAGCATTCTGAGATGAAAATACAAATCATCAATCAAACGAAGCATCAGCTACCTGCATACGAAACCGTCCTGTCAGCAGGAATGGATTTGCGCGCCAACGTAGACCAACCCATTATGCTGGAGCCTTTGGAACGCGCGTTGATTCCGACAGGATTGTTCATCGCATTGCCACAAGGAACCGAAGCACAAATCCGCCCTCGCAGCGGACTTGCATTCAAGCAAGGTATCACGGTGCTTAATTCTCCGGGCACCATAGATGCAGATTACCGTGGTGAAGTGAAAGTGCTGCTGGTAAACCTTTCCAACAAAACCCTGATGGTAAATGCTGGCGATCGCATAGCGCAAATGGTAATAGCAAAGCATGAAAAAGCAGAATGGTTGGAGGTAGAAGTACTATGCGAAACAAAACGCGGCTCTGGTGGTTTTGGCAGCACAGGTGCCTAAGCAAACAGCAGTAACCAGCAAGGCCATGCAAATTGCTTTCTTTGCCAATTGCAAACTGATTTGCTCGCCTACATTCGCCACGTATTTCAAAAAAACAGACACCGTTATTTATGGCAACTGGTCTATTTAAATCATCGCTGGTCAAAAAATATTGGATGGCACTGACTGGCATTTTTCTAATCACATTTCTCATTATCCATTGCTCAGTGAATGCAGCCATCTTTTTCAACGATGGTGGCGAAACATTTCTGATGCTTGCCCATTTCATGGGAACCAACATCATCATCCGCACAATGGAGATTGTTCTGGTGATTGGATTTCTCATTCACATTGTGGATGGCCTAATGCTCTTCTTTCAAAACCGCAAAGCCAGACCAGTAAAGTATTCTTATGAAAAACCATCGGCCAGCAGCGCGTGGTATGCGAGGCAGATGGCATTGCTTGGAACACTGTTATTGATATTCCTCATCATACACGCATCTGACTTTTGGATACCCAATCGCGTAAACCAGTTTCAGACAGGTGAAGAGTTGAATCTATTTGAGAAAATGAAAACACGTTTTAGCGAGCTATGGGTAGTGATATTGTATGTAGCCGCATGTGTGTCTCTCTTCTGGCATTTGCTGCATGGCTTTAAAAGTGCGTTTCAATCACTCGGTTTCAATCACACCAAATACAAAGGCACCATTGCTATGGTAGGCGATGCGTTTAGTGTAATTGTGCCCGCCATTTTCGCTGCTATGCCAATTGCATTTTATCTGAAATGGATTGCATAATCCGTGTTCTATTCAATCAACAGTCAACAAATCTCCAATTCAATAAATGAATTTAGATTCCAAAATACCAGAAGGCCCCATAGATCAAAAGTGGACGAAGTACAAGAACACTGTTCGTCTTGTCAATCCATCAAACAAAAGAAATATTGATGTCATCATCGTGGGCACCGGATTGGCTGGGGCGAGCGCTGCGGCATCATTGGCGGAGATGGGCTACAATGTAAAAGCATTTTGCTTTCAAGATTCACCCAGACGTGCTCACAGCATCGCTGCACAAGGCGGAATCAATGCAGCGAAGAATTACATGAACGATGGCGATAGCACCTATCGTCTTTTTTATGACACTATAAAAGGTGGCGATTATCGTGCGCGCGAAGGCAATGTGCATCGCCTGGCAGAAGTAAGTGGAAGCATCATTGACCAATGTGTAGCGCAAGGTGTTCCCTTCGCGCGTGACTATGGTGGATTGCTTGACAACCGCTCTTTTGGCGGCACACAAGTTTCAAGAACATTTTATGCAGCAGGTCAAACAGGACAACAACTTTTGTTGGGTGCATACTCCGCGTTGTCGCGCCAGATAGGCAAAGGCAATGTGAAGATGTACAACCGCCACGAGATGCTTGACCTGGTGATTATAAACGGAAAAGCCCGTGGCATCATCGCACGCAATCTGATAACGGGAGAATTGGAAAGACACAGCGCACATGCTGTGGTGCTTTGCACCGGTGGTTATGGCAACGTGTTTTTTCTAAGTACAAATGCGATGGGCAGTAACGTGACTGCTGCATGGAAAGCGCACAAAAGAGGAGCTGCATTTGCCAATCCATGCTACACACAAATTCACCCTACGTGCATTCCGGTGAGTGGTGACCATCAATCGAAACTGACATTGATGTCGGAGTCATTGCGTAACGATGGAAGAATATGGGTGCCCAAAAACAAAGAAGATGTGATGACCATTCGCGCGAAGAAATTGAAGCCGCAAGACATCAAAGAGGAAGACAGAGATTACTATCTGGAGCGCAGGTATCCTGCCTTCGGAAACCTTGTACCACGCGACATAGCGAGCCGTGCTGCTAAGGAAAGATGCGATGATGGATATGGTGTAAATGCAACAGGCGAGGCTGTGTATCTGGATTTTTCTTCTGCGATAATTCGCTACGGAAAAGCGCAGGCAAGTGTGAAGAATATTCACAACGCCACACAAGAACAACTCATAGAATTAGGAACCTCAGTAGTGAAAGAGAAGTACGGAAACCTCTTTCAGATGTATGAGCAAATCGTTGCTGAGGACCCATATAAAACTCCCATGATGATATACCCAGCGGTGCACTACACCATGGGTGGCCTTTGGGTGGACTACGAATTAAAAACAACAGTGAACGGCTGCTACGCCTGTGGCGAAGCCAATTTCAGCGACCATGGTGCTAATCGTCTTGGTGCTTCTGCGCTGATGCAAGGCTTGGCAGATGGCTACTTTGTGTTGCCATACACCATCGGAAATTACCTCGCTGATGAAATTCGCACGGGACACATTGACACCAATGCGCAAGAGTTTGCAGAAGCAGAAAACAATGTGCGTGCTCAGTTGGACAATCTTTTCAAAACAACAGGGAAGAACCCTGTGGATTACTACCACAAGAAGCTCGGAAAAATTATGTGGGAAAAATGCGGTATGGCGCGCACCGCGGAAGGATTGACACAAGCCATAGAAGAGATAAAACAATTGCGCACAGAATTCAACAGCGATGTGAAAGTTCCGGGCTCGACAAAAGGAATGAATCCTGAATTGGAGAAAGCCTTGCGCGTAGCTGACTTCATAGACCTTGGCGAATTGATGTGCATGGATGCACTGAACAGAAACGAAAGTTGTGGCGGCCACTTCCGTGTGGAGCATCAAGATGCGGATGGCGAAGCACTGCGTGTGGATGACGTGTACAACTACGTAGCCGCATGGGAGTGGACGGGAAATCCGAGCACTCCTAACTTAAACAAAGAGCCGCTTGTTTATGAGAACATCAAAGTTTCATCTCGGAGCTATAAGTGATGAAGAATAGCTACGCAACATATAACAACCGCAGAGTCGCAGAGTTCGCAAAGTTTGCGTTTTCTCTGTGTCCTTTGCGCCTCTGCGGTTGACCCCAAGTCGCGAAGCGACCAAATAACCAATGACAGAAGAAGAAATATCCGCTATTGTCCTTGACAAATCAATCAAGGTACACAAGGCATTGGGGCCTGGATTGTATGAGAGCGTTTATGAAGAATGTCTGGTTTATGAATTGAAAAGTCATGGTCTTTCATTTGTCCGACAAAAAGAAATTCCAGTTATCTACGAAGGCATTAGAATGGAACTTGCATACAGGTGTGATTTGATGATTGAAGAAAAGGTGATAGTGGAATTGAAATCAGTTTCAGGATTCGATGATTTGCACATTGCTCAGGTGCTTACTTATCTGAAATTGACAGACTGCAAATTGGGATTACTCATCAACTTCAATGTGGAGTTATTGAAAAATGGATTTAGAAGAATAGCGTTGAACTTATAAAATAAAACTCTGCGAAACCTCTGCGACCTTAGCGTCTCTGCGGTTGAGCAAAAATTGCGAAGCAATATGGACGGAAATATGAATTTGACATTGAAAGTCTGGAGACAAAAAGACGCTTCGGACAAAGGAAAAATAATTGACTACAAAATCAACGGCATCTCGCCCGACATGTCATTCCTCGAAATGATGGATGTGCTGAACGACAAACTCATTCGCGAAGGTGATGACCCTGTGACTTTCGACCACGACTGCCGCGAGGGCATTTGTGGTGCGTGCAGCATGTTCATCAATGGTGAGGCGCACGGCCCAAACCGTGGTGTTACCACTTGCCAGTTGCACATGCGCTCGTTCAAAGATGGCGATACCATCTACATAGAACCTTGGCGCAGCGCGGCATTCCCTGTCATCAAAGATTTGATGGTGGACCGCGCAGCCTTCGACCGCATACAGCAGGCAGGCGGATTTGTGTCCGTAAACACCAGTGGCCGCACCATGGATGCCAATGCCATCCCCATCAATAAAGAAGATGCCGACACTGCATTCGAATCTGCCATTTGTATAGGTTGTGGCGCATGTGCTGCCTCATGCCCAAACGGTAGCGCTATGCTTTTCGTGGCCGCAAAAGTTTCTCAGTTTGCACTATTGCCACAAGGCCAACCTGAGCGCAAATCGCGTGTGCTGAACATGGTGAAGCAAATGGACGAGGAAGGCTTTGGCAATTGCTCCAACATTGGTGCCTGCGAAGTGCAATGTCCTAAAGACATTTCCCTGGAGAACATTGCCCGCATGAACCGTGAGTATTTGTGGGCGAGTGTAAAGCCTGAAAATTGAGCAAAAATCAGATGAGTTTATCTATTGTAGATCAGGTCCCCCGGAGTCCGATCCAAAATCTTCCTCATCGTGAATTTGGCAACAAGCAGCGATGTAGCCAGGATGAGCACCAGAGCAATCCAAGTATTCAGATGAAGCAATTGGAAATATTGCACATCTGATTCCAACACAAATAGAAAAGAGAATAGGAAACTGAGCGAGTAGCCGATGGCAATAGAAGCGAGCAAAGCCATGCACAAAGCTAAGAGCACAAAACGAATCACAATGCGCATGTAGATATTTGAAGTATTTGAGGCACTAAGTCCAAATGCCATCAATGTGCCGAGGTTCATTTTTATTTTGTTCAGATGTGTGCCGAGCACATTGTATATGTAAAGTGCAAGACTCAAAACACCAAGCACTATCACTATCCAACAGATGATGAGCACCACATAACTCATGAAATTATAGTTCTCCTTCTCCTTCACCAATCCTGGATCTAATTCGAAAATGCCGATGTCCCCATCACGGTTAAATTCATTGGCTATGTAATTCTGAAAATTTCTGATGTTATCGAGATTCGATAGGTTGATTGATATGACATCATCGCTTGGATCGTCAGGGGTTTGAAAAGAATAGTCCGCACTGTAGTCGTATATCCTCTTAGCTACACCTTGCCATTTCTTCATGATATCAGATTGCAGTATAGACTGGTTGAGTTGCCCGTTGGTAGCAAGGTCTATATCGTATCCATTGAAGACAATATCAATGTTGTAACCCACATTACTTGTTTGAGTATGTTCTACAATATCATAAACACTTGCCGACAAATCACTTGTTTGCATCCGTTCAATACATTGCTTCAAGTCATCTGCAAATTTCGAAGCAGTTTCTTTATCGGCCTTGATGTAGTAGGTAATTCCATTGGCAGAATTGCGCAAGTCATACACCTGATCATCATTCAGCGCATGGCTGAAATCGTTGGTCACGAGCATTTGAAACTTCCCGGGTATTTCGCGCACAATGGCGCGTATGTACAAGGGCACATGCAAGGGTGGTGACTGCATATCCACATGTGAAGTATCGTACACCATCAGTATTTCGTCAGCATCCGGATCATATCCAAAATCTTCAAGCAGCTTGGTAGTCACAATAACACTCAAGTCATTTTCTCTGAAGTTTTCGCCTTTCACTTTGTTGTTGTCCCTCACTATCTCCGGCAGCAGGTAATCGCGTTTCGCATTCACGTCTCTGGCACGTACACGCCTGCCACGGTCTTCTTTCTTATTCAATATTTGGACGCCATAGTTCAGCGAATACGTTGAAACAGATTTGATACTGTATTGATCTCTCACATCACTCTTCATCAACGCGGCTTCCAAATCCTTGGCATCACCACTTCTCGATGCCGGTATCTGTAGCGTTACCCAGTTTACAAATGAATTGTTCATTTGCTTTTCCAAATACTGCAGGCTGCCATTGGCAAATCCTATTGCCAAAAGCGTAAGTGCAAGCAAAGCTGTAAACACAATCAGGTTGCGCTTTTTTACTCCCGCCAGCACCCGGTATTCGTTTGTATGAAATAATTTCTTATAGTGGAAATTTTTTCGGCCCTCGGTTATTTGTTCATCGCCCGTGCTTTCAGGCCGTCTTATTTTGTAATAGTTGCTGAGCTGTTGACGGAATAGGCGGAGCTGCTCTTCATTCAAGTTACTCCATTGCTTGCTTTCGAAAATGTCTGAGTCACTTATCACGCTGAACCCACCTTCCTCCGGCTTTCTGATGCAAATAATTTTAGATGCGTGCTCAAGCGCAAGGTCAATGTCATGACTTACTATGATGATGGCATTCTTGTCAGAAACTCTTTGCTTGAGCACTTGCATCAGTTCCCGTGCATTCTGCTCATCCAAATTTCCAGTTGGCTCGTCACCGAACAGCACGGTGAAGTCTGATGCCAGTGCGCGAACGAAAGACAAGCGCTGACGTTGCCCACCGGAGAGGTGAGAGGCGAGTCTGTCCTGCGGCACTTCGTTCAACGGAAGATTCACCGCCTTCATCAGTGGCAACACGTGCCTCACTACTTCCTCTTCATCTCTGTCACCTTGTATCATAGGTGCAGCACTCACGTTTTCGTATGCCGTGAAGTTTTCCATCAGGTTCGTATTCTGAAATATGAAGCTGAGGTACTTTTTTCTTACATCAGAAAGTGTTTGCTGATTGCCATCATTCCAGAGTGTTGCATACTCTGCCTTTTCATTTCCTGTGAAGAACTGAATGCTGCCTGATGCGATGGTGTTATTCATCAGGCCAAGCGTTTCTAGCAATGTACTCTTGCCACTGCCCGATGCGCCCAATAGATATACAATTTCACCAGCCGGTATATCGAGCGAAGGCACAAACAAGACCTTGTCTTGCTCTTGCCCTGTGTAAGAGCAGGCAAGGTTGCGGATGCTGAAAATGGGGTGGGCGGACATACATTTAAATCAAAGCTGCTGCTTATGGCAGTGCATCAATGGGTAGCCAGTAGTAGCGTGTGTTGGAAATTTCGAATGAGTGTTCTTTCGAGCGCTTTATTTTCTTTAGCTCACTCTCCTTTTGCAGCAGGTACGCTGCAACCTTTTGAACCTCGTCATCTGGTATCTTATCCTTTCCACTCTTTACCTTGAATTGGTCTGCCTTGTATTTACTCAGTATCGATTCCTTACTTCCAACGGGTAATCCGGTAATTAAATTGATTACTTCTTGTGATGACAATTTATCAAATGCCCCTGAGGCCTCTTTTCCATTGCCATAATACGTTTTCACAATATTCCTAAAGGCATTGTCCAATATATCGCGTGTTTCATTATTTGTAGAATTCTCCTGACTGATTTCCTCAATAGCGGTTATCAGTCTTGTAAACTCCTCATCATCAATGAACAACACATATTTGTAAACTGGATGTTCAAGCTCTATGCACTTATCTGTTGCAAATCCATTGATAAAAAACTGAAAACTATTGTCTGCCAAAATGCGCAGCGTGTCTATAGGTATGTTTTCCATTTTGGAAAGCATAAGCAGCAATGCTTCGCTAGAATCTTCGCGCTCACCAATACCTGAAATCTTAGTTTCGAATCTATTCACTCCCTTCGATGTGAGGGTGTCCACTTCAATAACTGTTTCTACAATAAATTGCTTCAATGTATCCGGTTCAACTGATTTACCCATTTCGGTGAAGTGCACAGCACCATACACCGGTGACTCCTGTGGATAGTTCAATCTGAATTCAAACAAATCATCTGTCTCTTTCAACTGAACCTTTTTAGTTCTGCCCGGGTAATCATCCTTGTACTCAGAACGAATGGCTTCACCACCTTTCACCATCAGACTTTGCGACTGGTTTATCATATCCTGATATGCCACATGATCATTTTTTGAAACCTGATATGTGACAATAGTTGCACGCGTTGCCTTTATCAATTTGATGAGGTCTTCTTCTGCTATTCGTTTATCCTTTTTGTCATTTCCGGGGCCACCAATCAAAACTATTATGTTGGTCTGATCGCCTTTTCCTTCAAACATTTCGAGTGCTTTCTGTAGTCCAAGCCTTACAGCCTGCGGACCATCTTCCTTATCCATGCAATTGCGTGCAAGGGCATCGTTTCTGAAAAACTCTTTGATTCTTTCTCCATTTCCTGCAAGCTTCTTTGCCTCATAAGCAATGTTGCCATCCTCACACTTTTCTTCCACATAGTCACGATAAACCACAGCACCCCATTGAAAAGTGTTTTCGGTTGTTTCTTCACTTTCAAAGTTGTCAATTGATTTAGCGATGCCTTCATAGATGGCCGGAAACCAGTTGTTCATATACCTTGAACCATCCACCACGAATACGATATTTATTTTTCTCGTCTCAGCACTCACACGGTTCGCCTCGTCTCGCACATGCGCGTGTTCTTCCTTCGACATCACGGTTTTTCCCTTCAAGTCCTTTATTTCAGAAACGAATCCTGTTTCGAAATAGGTGACACCGTCAACGGTTTTTCGATCCAATACAGGTGAGCGCAGCCAGTTCATATTCTGCCTATCAGTATATGTATCCTTGAATCCATAATTCTGAGACAAACCAATATTCTTACAATTACTCTGAAACGCTTCAGCATCTTCCTGACTCTTAAATATGCTTGCCTGAATGTTTTTATCCCTTCTCTCCGTAGCAGCTGCGTCATCCCAATTAGGCTCCAGACACAGCCGTTGTTCCCAAATAGCGAGAATTTTCTTTGATACCCATCCAAGTAAAATACCTCCTGCATCATTGTCGGTGAAGTCATAGTCACGACCCACAAGTGCCGCATCGTCCGTTTCCTTATAGATGAAGAGAAAACCAAAGAGCTGCACATTCACATCCAATTTTTTGGTGAGCTGTGGATTACCGAAAATGCGAATGATGGTGCTGTTTTCAAACACATACTTGGATGGATTCTTCAAGCTCTCTATGCTGTGTGTGGCAAGTGCCTTCTTCCTGAAATTGTTTTTCTCAGTCACCAGCCCCTTTTTCCAGAGCAGCATCTTATCCTTCTTCACCCATCCATAGTCAGCCACCGTAGCGGATAGTTTTCTGGTGTCGCTATTGTATTGAGATAGATCATATTGAACAACATGGATTGCATCTTCTGTTTCATCAACCACATAGCAAGTCTGCAAAAAATTCAATTTACCTTTTTCCTTCGTGCATTCCTTGTCTTCATATGTAGGATTGGCTGCGCGATCGCTCCATACCACCCATGTGTTGTTTGCGTTGGTTTGTCTTTCTCCAACTGGTACATTGCCAACCAATCTTCCATCTGGATAAAAGAAATAATTGATCGGTGGATAGGCCACAGTGTATTTCTGAGCCTGCAATGCTCCAATTACAAACTGCATGGCGACCATTAGCATTAAAATTCTTTTCATAAGTCAATGGTGTTATAAATGGTTTTCAATTTTGAATTTGTGTTCAGTCCGAAATTCATTGCTTCATTCAGCCGCTTGGTATCTACAGAAGTTGTGTTGTTGCTGAATATGATGTTTACCTCCAATGTAATAGCATCTGCAAATGAGGCCAGCTCTTTTGGGAACAACTTGAAGAATACCGAGTTGGATGGAAAATCGGAAGTGGAGTATGCGTCCTTTGCGATGTTGTCAGTGAGGTAATAATTCAAAACGACATGTTGCGGTTTTCTCTGGTGAAACAAATAGCTGAATTCATTGCGCATGTTGGTGACATCAAAACTCAGGTCGGGTTCTTCGGGTGTCGTTTGAGCATATTTGGCAAGCGTCTCACTTACTTTTTCATTAGCCGAAGCACTCATGGGTGTGCTCGAATTGCTTCCATAAAAAAACACATCGCCTTTCGATTTTGCATTTTCTACTTGTGCCTTCAGGTGTGTAAAGGCTGCTGCACTCAGGCCATCCTTAGCAGAGGTTTGGCTTGCATCCACATAGAACAAGTTGATGGTATTCTCCTCGGTTGTGGTGGCAGAGATGTATAAAGCTGCCACCGCCAGAATCAAAACAGAGTATAAAATCTTCTTCATTTTTTGATATTGATTTTGGTGATGTAGTTTCCTTCCTGCTCCACATGCAGAGTGCTACCATCTACTTTGGTAAGCATTGGTAAGCGCGTGATATATGTGCTCAACGGCATCGACTTGCCATCGGCAAGTACTATCGGTATGGAAGGCGACTTGCACAATTCATTGAGTCGTTGATAGTTCGAATTATCACCTGCGGCAATTTCTTTCAGGTACTTCATCACCACTTTGTTCAAATCAGGCGGTGGGGGTGGTGGTTGCACACCTGGGTCTCTCATCACCTCTAACTGAAATGTTGCAGGATCGCTTTGACCATTCACAATGAGGGTTATACTTTTTGTACCGGGTGTCTTGAACGTAAATGTTGGGTTTTGATCTGTTACAATGTTCATTACATTTTCTGATGAAGTCCATTCCCAACTATTGGCACCAGCACATACTCCCTTGAAAGGCACAGGTTTGTTGGTATAAATTTTTGTTCCCTTAGCAGGACCTTCTATTGTAGGCTTCAACAAATTCAGATCGCTGGGTGAATTATCAATAACAGGCGGCTGTATGTTGACTGTAAGTTCCTGTGTGCATTTTCCATTTACGGTAAGCACAATGAGTTTAGGTCCTTCGGTTTGATAGGTATGCACCATGCTGCGTTCGGTTCCAAAATCAGTACCATCACCAAAATCCCAAAGGAATTCATTTCCATCAGTTACATAGATTCTGATTTCTTCACCTGCAATTAGCGCTCCTTCAGTTTTGATGGAAATGTCAGATGGACAGTCGTCTTGCATGAGGTATCGCAAAAGCAAAACAACGCCTGCTATAATCACAACAGCACTGAGTATCAGCAGTGCCATTTTATCCATTCCTTTCTTTTTCTGATTCATATTTTTTCGTTCTCGTTTGTTTGATTTTAATTCTAAATTCAGAAATTCAGACTGAATCCGATTCTGATGGTGGTTGCATTGAGTTTGATGGTGTCTACAGCTGTGAGTGTGCTTTGGTAGTCGTTCACTTTGTTATTGAACATCCAATAGTCCTTTCCAAATTGTGTAATCACTTGCTTGTAATACTGAATGCCAACAAAAGGGCTAAACAATCCAACTGAATTGTGCACATACTGCACACCAAACACAGTTCCAGTCTGAGAGGTAAACTTGTGCTCAAACGTTCCGGTCTTGGCAATGCCCCAACCAAAGTCGCTTGTGGCAGCAGCACGGATCAGCTCTTCGTTCAAGGGAGTTGTGCTGGCATCATCAGCCATACTCTCATCGGTCACGAGCCACACGGCATTGGCTTGATTGCCTGTGTTGTCGAATCCACCCGCAGAGTAATAACCCTCAAAGTCAGCGGTGGCATTTCCATCTGACTTTACTGTGTGGCTCATGCCTACCATAACACCGGCATAGAACTCTATGAGTGATATTCCAGCCTTTTGCTGATACACCAACGCAAGTGGAATATTCAATGAATTCACTTTAATTTCTTCATGAGCATCCCTTACTTGTATCAAACGGTTGTACGACTTGTTTGCAAATGACGAATTGTTGTCAATGCTTCGATAGTGAACATTGAATTGACCGATGTTCACTTCCGCCTTTTGCGATAAAAAACTTATGCCGGTCATGAGGCCAAATTTTGCATTGCGCCCACGTGTGTATTGAAGCATCATATTAAATCCGCTTGCAAACGATTGTGGATCTATTTCATAACTCTTGATGGAAGTCTGGCTGTTTATCATTCCAATGTAAACGTCCCTATCCAACCCTGTCACGGATATCTCATCAAAACTCAATTTGCCCGGGCCACCACACGCATCGAGCTTGAATGAAAAAGATGATTCCATACCCTCTCTTGGTTCACGTGGCTGTTTTGGTGGTTTGGTTTTGGTGGTGTCTGTTGTTATCGGAGGCTTGGTTGGTTTTGGCTTAGGACATTCCAAACATTGAACACTGTAACCGGCAGTGGCAATGCTACTTATAAGCACGGTGCCATCTGCCTTGTTCACTTGAAGTTCCATGCGAAGTGTATCGGTTATAGTCATCGTAATTGGCTTCTTCGCTGCATCATTCAGTTCTGTGAATTGTTCACGCTCCATCAGGTACACAATCGTTCCATCCTCAAGTTTTTCATAGTCCGCATCCATTTTATGAATTCTGGAATAGTAAATACCGCCTTTGAAATTAGATTTTACTCTATCTGTGTAATCATTCACAGACATAACACCTGCGGGACGAACGGGCGCATCAATTTTTCCCAATGAGTCTCGCAATGGAATAGCAATATCAAACAACTTGGCATCGTTTGTAAAAAGTTTCTTGAACTCAATTGCCATTGCTTCATTGTAGGTGGATTGAAAGGGTGTGTGTAACTCCTTTGAGTCGTGCCATTTGATGATGAGATTAGATGCATTCTCAAAAATGAGTTGTTTCTGATCAGCACTCAAATTCTGCGCACACATGGCAGTTTGAATAATTGTACAACAAACTGCGATAGCAATTTTCAATATGGGCGTTGTTTTCATCGTTGCTTTATTATGCGTTGTTGTATTGAACTGCCATTATTCATCTGCACAAATACCACATACACACCATTACTCAATTCATTCAGCCCTATAGTTCGGCTGCTGGTGTAGTTGGTTTTCGAAACTTCCCACAACACAAGTTTACCCCACATATCATACATGCTGATGCACACTATTTCAAGATTTGATTGAATGATGAGTTGTTCCGATGCTGGGATTGGATAAAGTGAAACCACAGGAAAATCGACTTCATTTACATCAATAGGATCACTGTCGAGGTATATATTGATAGTCTCGCACCCATCCTGACCAATGATGCGCACGTAGTAGTCCTTGCCTTCAAAATCCCATATACCAATTGCTGATTGAAACAATTGTTGGTAGGAAGCGCCATTGAACTCTTGTGCCTCAAGCGTAGAGGCATCAATGCAACCCCACTGAAATTGCAATCCGTTGTCAGCAATATCAAGCACAAGAGCAGTGCTATCAATACCAAATAAGATCACGTTACCGGGAATAGGTGCGGCATTATTAGAGATGTCTACTGTTTGCACTTCGCTTGTTGTGCAATTGAATGCATTGGTTGCCGTGACCTCAATGTCAAAACTACCCTGCGAGGGAATTTCATCAGCGGTGGCATTGGTGCCTTGTGCATTGGTGGTAAAGTCCACCTCGTTACTAAACCAATCGTAAGTGTATGTACCTGCATCCGATGAGGTGGAAGAAACAGAATAAAAAAGATTCTGTGCTCCCTGGCATATGACACCGGGAGCAACAATGGCCACAAACTGTGGAACAGGATTGGCTGATATAGTGAATGATTGTGTATTCGCGGCATCGCATCCGTTGGCTGAAGGAGTAATGGTAATCACCGCATCAACGGGGTTGATGCCGGTGTTGAGCAAACTATCTGATGGTATGTTGCCTTGACCTGTTGTGCTCAGTGTATAGAAAATATCTTCATCAATACTCCAATTGAAAACAACAGTATTCGGAATGCCGCTGAAGTTGACAGCAGTTGTCCATTCATCAGCACACAACTCTTGGTCTATAGGTGCGTTGCTTGTAATCTCTGGGTTGGGGTGAACAATAACAAGCAAATCTTGCGCATTACTACAGTTGTTCGCATCGGTGATAGTCACCGTGTAAGTATCACTTTGCACTGCATTGGTATAGGTGGGCAATGCCCCATTCACAATCGGATTTTGAGTTGTGTTTGCTGTGGTAAATTCTGAACCGGTCCAACTGTGTGCAAGCCCGGTGTTGCTTTCAGTAAAGTTGATACTCTCACCTTCGCAAATAGGTGAATTGCTGGCTGCATTCGCAACAGGATTGGGGTGAATGGTTATCTCTGTTTGTTGTCCTGTGCCACAGCCACCTGCACTCACATTGACCGAATAGGTACCTGTCTGACTTGTTGCAACATCACTTACCACAATGCTCAATCCGGTTTGTGTAGTCATGTCAGGCAGGGTCCAAGTCACATTGTTGGGATTCACGTTGGGCGGGCTTACCACTGTCACACTCATATTGATGTCATCACCAACACAATAGGCATCGGATGGTGGTGTATCGTTAGTAAGCACAATGGGATTGATAACGGGATTGGCTATTACTTCAACATCCATCATGTCGGAAGTGCTGCATCCCAAATTTGAAGTTGCAATAAGTTCTATGTTATACTCATCCACATCATCAAAAGAAATAGTCAGATCCTCTGAGGTGGAATTGTTCGCGTTGTTCACTTGCCATTGATAGTTGATGGTGCCACCGCATCCAAGGGTTGGTGTATTGTTTATGAAATGAAACAGATCGTTGTCATTGCATTGAATTTCATCATCACTTGCCAATAAGCTGAACGAAGCTACAGGAGTTGGATTGACAGTAACACTTTGTGTTTCCGCATCGATGCAGTTTACACCCTGTGTGGTGATGGTGGTGGTAAGTGTTACATCCTGATTACCACAAGTGGGAAACATAGTAGTAGGTGTTGCAGTATTGCCACCACCAATACTCCAACTGTATATAATGACGCCTCCACAGCCACCAAGCACTGAGGAAGTACTACCATCGAAATCCGTGCTCTGATCTTCACAAATAGAACTATCGTAGGTGAAGGCAGCCGCAGGTGAAGCCAGAACATCTACCGTGTGTGTCACGGTATCGTTGCACCCGCTCAGATCGATGATGTGCTGAACGCTTTTGTTCAGGCCACAATTGGAATATGGTATGTCTTGCGGATCGGTGCTGGCTGAATTGGCGGGGCCACCAGTGCCGAACGACCAGGTATGTGTGCCTGAATTATCAGCGCTGTTGAAATCGAAAGAATTTCCGGTGAAACACTGCACATCATCGGTTATCGTGAAAGCAGCATCAGGTGCTACTTGCACCGAGGTGGTGTATAGTAAAGAAGCCACAGATGCGCATTCATTGCTTGCAGTAACCACAATATTCGCACTGCCGGTATATGAATCAGTCCAGTTCATTGTCAATGTGGAGGTACTTGCACCAGTACCTGTTCCGGCAGCCGGAGTAAATGTCCAACTATATGCAGTAGCACCTGTTGATGCAGCAGTGAAGGTGTCAATTTCGTCTTGACAAAGAGGAGTGGTGGTTGCAGTAATTATTGGAATTGCAGGATCGTTGATTGCGTTGATTTCAATATCTACATCTTCATTGTCATCTGTACATCCACCGTTATCCACAGTCACTTCCAAATTGTAAGTATCCGATGCATTTGGAGGATTCCAATTGAAGTAAATGGTATCGTTTCCTGCCGTTGGCCCTGCAATTGGATCGCCATCCAACTCCCAGCTATAATCCAATTGGGTCTGGTCTGATTCCCCAGTTACTACCACCATTATTATGAGAATTTCATTATCACAATATTCATCATCTGCTGAGGCCGTATAACTTATAGTTACGTTGCATTGAGCGATGGAACTATAACCCATTGCCAATATTGCAAATCCAATTACGGTTTTGTAGATGAGGTTTTTCATTTCAACTGTTATTCATTTTTCATAATGGTTTTTATCTCTCCAACTACAACATATATCTCTGCTCCGATAAATTTCTTCTGATGTGGCAGTCGCGTTATTCGTCCGCTGACCATGGGTTGGTAGATTACTTCCACACTTATTCTTTCTTCCTCCACTCCACTGTCTGCAATCATTTGCTTGAGCACTGCACCGCGCAATGTAGCTGAGCTTGTTTCCATTCCCGAATCGTTCAGCGAATCAGGAAATGTTCTGATGAGCAGACGATAGTTGGAGTATTTATCCATCATCTTCACCAACTCTATATTGAGCATCTCTTCGTCCTCTTCTTCCATCAAGACGAGGCTGTCTAAGAAGTAGATCACATACTGCCTTTTTTGATTTTGAAACTGGGGCAAGCACCCATTGAAATTCGGATCACCCTTTTCGAAAGGACAGAGATCTTCATTGTCAGGCACCTTGTCATTGTCGCTATCGGGAATAGGACATCCCTTGTAATGTGGATTTCCTTTCACATTTATGCAATCATCCATGCCATCGTGCATGCCATCATCATCACTATCCGGGCATCCCTGAAAATCCGGCCTGTCGGGATATCCCTTTACGTCCTTGCATAAATCATCTTTATCAGCTACACCATCCTTGTCTGTATCTGGACAGCCTTTGGTGGCCTCAACACCGGGTATGGTGTCACACTCATCATAAGGATCGTAAACGCCATCATCATCTATATCCGGACAGCCATCCGCTTCAAGTGGTGCGTATAGTGTATCACACAAGTCAAGTGGAAATGGTATGTTGTCCAGATCATGATCAGGACATCCGAAAAATTTGGCAAGTCCCGATAGGCTATCACAATCATCCCAATTGTCGGGTATAGAATCAAGGTCAGAATCAGGACAACCCTTGTAGATTTTCAGACCTGGCCATTCAACACAATCATCAATGGAGTTTGGAATAGAATCCAAATCAGTATCAGGGCAACCAAATGCTGTGAGTGCACCGGGATCTGTCGGACACTTGTCGTAAGTATTACTTGCCAAATCATTGTCATCGTCATCTGGGCGCTTGTACCGCATGGGTATTTTCAAACCGAAGTTGAGGTTGTAAGATTGTTTAGCTGCTTCCCCAACACCCACATTGATACCGATGTAAAAAACTTCGAATCGGAATGCGCCTCCCACGGTAATCACATCAGCCGGTGTCATGAAATCATTGTTACTCGCAGACCATTGTTTAAATGACACGGGCAGATAGACTCCAATCTTCGGCTCTTCATACTTGAGGCAAAAGGTGACATCAGCCGGTCTGAAAACAGCGTCCGATTTCGCAGTGGGTTCTTCATTCAAAAAATAATTACCGGTAACATTTGCACCCAATCCTTTTCTGAAATTGAAATCGATGAAGCCGGTAATGCGAGCTGGAATAATGATGGTAACGTCTCTGCTCGATTCATCGCCTGACATTTGCCTAACAAGTGATTCAAAACCCAACTCGCCTTCATCGTTTGCTTTCTCGGTTGGGGTAAGCAAAGAGCCTGGGGAAGCCTCAGATGTCGGCAGTTTGTTGTATAGCAATGTGCGCTTGTGCGCATAAGTAACACCCAGAGCTACAGTGTGCCGGGCCCTTTCATAATCTCTCCAAATTTCTCCATCCATTGCATATTCAGCACCATCACCCTCCTTTCGATACTCATAGCTAAAGCCCACATCACCTGAAAATGTGATGGGGCGATGTGAACTTGTATTGAAGTAATACATCTCTGACTGAACAAGTCCGCCTACCTGCTGAACCCCGTTAGCGAAGAAGAGAATAGAATCACTTGTTACATTTTTACTATAACTCAGTGTGTCTATTGTGGCTTGTCGCCAATTGTTGCCTTGTGCTGTTGCCAGATTGATTCCCCATTTCAGCAAGTGTTTCCCGGTATTCATTGCCACCATGGAAAATGTTGCATCATTCTCTATCCATGTCGCATTTTGCAATGCAAGAGATAAATTGCCGGCACTATCAGTCGCGTTGAAACTTCCATCAGAAAAAGCATCATTCAGGAATGACGAAACCTGATTGCCGCTGAAGTGTGAGTAGGAATTGTGATATGATGAAAAAGCACAAGCCCAGTTGTTTCTTTTCTTTCTTCCCGGTGCAATAAGTACTGACGGCAGTTGGAGTTGTGCACTCTCATTCAAAAGAAAGGGTTTGTCATCGGCCTTTGCATTATCAAAGAAACGCTTGCCTACATTCTTCATTTCGATGGCGAAATTTTCAAAGTCCAGATTGGTGTATGATGACTGATAAGACAGACTCACCAAATTGATGTCGAGATAGTGCCGACTATCGGCAATAGCCGGATTGATGCTCACATTGTTCACCCCGCCATAGGGACTCCATCCGGCATTCCATACTCCCTGCGCGTTTGCACATATTGCAAGAATCAAAAGCAGAACGACAGAATAGAATTGCTTCATAGACTAAGCAGGTAGTTTTGGCTAAGCGGGAGGTGAAAGTAACAAAAGGCTTCGGTAAGACAAACACTTTTTTCACGCTCATAAAAAATCTTCCGGAAAATTTTTTGCAGCAGCATGGATCGATATGCTATCGGTATCCAACGGATGCCATGGAATGATGCTGAAGTAAATTTGAAATTCGGCATAGCGACACTTCGCAAACAATTGTTTTTGTGTAATGCTGTTTGATACAATGAAACTGATATGCGAATCACTGACATGAGTGATTATGCCATTGGCTGTATGCGGTGACAATTTCGCCTTTCGCAATACTTCATGTTCTCTGATACGAAAGTGGAGGCCAGGCTGGAGGCGAGGATTCATTGCGTCATTGTTCTCTATCAATCTTCACCCGCAATTTTCTTATTCAGTAATTGTTCCTTACACAACAGCAATAACCGATGTGTGTCGGTACTATCCTTTCTCATATCCTTCAATGTCTGCTGTGAAGAATTAGCTTGAACAAGCAGATCAAGTTTTTCATTCTTCAAGGCTACAAAGGCAATGTTCACATTTTTCATAACGCTGCCCAGTGTAGTTGAATCTTCAAATGTTTTAAGCTCTTCCAATGTTTTTTCAATATTCGATTTCAACTTGGCTACATCTGCTTTGTCTTCGTTTAGTTTATCCAATTGTTTGCTCAGCGTGTCAAGTAAAGTCGAAATTTTATCCTGAGCTTTGAGTTGCGAAAGCATTTCGATGTTGGAAGCTTTTGTGACCATGTTAGCCGCATCAGGTGTTTGCATACCTATGAAAGAAGCAACAATCATCAGTGAACAGGTCACTAAGAATATTGCAATGAATTGCAGCAGTCCTTTTGTTTTTTGATTCATCATTCTTTTTTGATTCAAACCATTTTTTGTTCAATCAACTAACGCCTCTTCACACGTTTTCAATTGTTCTTTCAATAATTTAATACTCTCCTTGAGGATGCCTATTGTCTCATTTGTCTGGTCATTATTTCTATGCATACTCATCTTTTCATTTTTCAATGCGGTGTATGCCTCATTTGCTTTGAACATGATTTTGCCAAAATTACTGCTGTCGTTTTGATAGGCTTCCATCTCTACTATCATGTTCGAAATTTTTGTGTCGAGCATATTCACACTGGCATTCTTTGCATCCAACTCTATCAACCAATGTTCAATGCTGTCCATTTTTATTTTGATAATGCCTTGCGTGCGTAGCTCCCTTTCCAGTTGTTCCTTTTGTTTAGCAAGGTCGGCCTTCTCCTTCTTGGGTATTTGCATAGCAATGAATGCAGCTACCAGCGCAATAAGCAAGGTCACCACAAACACGCTCAGAAATTTCATAAAGGCAGTGCTTCTCTCTTGTGCATTCAGTGGGTCCATTTTCTCTTTTTGGTAGTTGTTGTAGTTTTAAAAATCAACTTTCGTTTATCACTCCAGCCAAATGCTTCCCTTTGATGATCCACCGGCTTTCTTCTCTGCATCCTTTGCTGAAACTGTTCTTACAATAATGCCCGGATCTTCTTTCTTCCCTATGTAATCCAATTTGGACAACTTTGTAAAAACCTGTAGCAGCACTGCCTGAAACTTTTTCACCTTCACCACGCTGTTGTTGATGTCTAAGTGATCATATTCTAAGTGAACCAGATCATTAAGCAATGCTTCGAACTCACCTTGCTGCAAGTTGAACTCATCCCATTCTGTTAGGTAGTTTAGAAATTCTTCGCGCCCACTTCCGCTGCGCATTTCCAAAGCATTCTTCATCACACGTGCCAATGAGGCTATGCGTGCTATCATGAACAATGGTGGCATATCAGCCAATGCCCACCTCACTTCCATGATGTGTGTGCTCATCCACATCATCATTTTATCACACAAGTATTCTGCTACATCGGCCAGTTGGTTGGTCTGCTTCTTCGCATATATTTTTTGCAGAATGGTGCCTGTGTGTGTTTCTGTTGTAGAAAGGAAAACATCAGTTTCGTTGTACAACTGGGTAAGGGCAGCGCTACTCAATACTGAGGTGACAGGCGGGATGTAGCTGTCTATTATCTGCGCTGTGTTGTTCTGCACTGTCAGCTTTGCAATGGGAATGTGGAATGGCCCCACTTCGGTAAACTGATCCTGCGGTATTACATCCAACTGATACCTCGGAATGGTATGGGGATATCGGGGTGGTTGTTCTGTACTCTCAGGTTCGCCAAATGGATCGCGGTCAAATGGATTTACACTAATCACCACAAAAAGATTTTTGCCGTTGTGATTCAGAAAATTGAATTCAGTGTTCAACTCACCAATGCTTGCATGAAATTTTTGTCCTTCAATGTTGATGATTTCGATGCGTGCGCCCGAAGCAGTTATTGCCCGGCAATTTTTCAGTTTCACCCTGAGCAGGCCTGTTCTGTCAATGTCTATCACATAGTCAATGCTCTTGTCTAACGGGGCAGGTGTAAGCAGTCCGAAGTTGAAGGAGTTGATGTGCAGGTTATTTGCATCGCGCACAGCATCCAGCAGAGCACTTTCGCTCAAGGCAAAGTGATCCTTGTTTAGCTTCATGCCATCCACCCAGTTCACCGGGTAATATTTTATCAGTTTCAGCATGGTTTACGTTCTGTTGTTGAGGTGTAAAAACGGGATCAATAATTCACTCGCTCTGCAAGTATCACATCGTTCTCTTTTATGTTGTTATCATTAAAAGTCATTTCTGGATCAAACACACGCGACTTCTTATACCATTTGGTTTTCAAAGTGAACAGCCATCCATTGGGCATCTTGTTTTCATCCTGCACTGTTATGGGTTGTTCAGGATTGCGCAGATTGTATTGTTCAATGAATGACATGAAGTAGTGCCCAAGCTCCATCCTTTCTGGTGCTTTTACTTTGTTGTTCTTTGCTTCAGCACCCGGTTCTGGCTCCAGTTCGATAGCAATTATTTTCATGTGATCGGCAAGATCGTATTCCAGCGCATCGGGCACTTCAGCGCCTATCGGATAGTGCCACAGCTTGTACATATGTGGGGGTAGGTTCCACATATAGTCGAATGATTTGAGCACTAAATATGGAATGATGAAAGCAATGAATGCCGTGCTGTACCAAACTACTACACTGTTTGCCGCCTGCTCATCAGGCGACATGATGAAGGTGGCTACAAGAATAAAAACGGTGGCAGCAAGTGATGCGATGAATGTGGTGAACCACATCTCTGTCCAAAAACTATCGCGGCTGCTCCATTTGAAAACAATGAACATCACATAGCAGTGTACCCCGCCCACCAATATGCTCACACCTTGCAGCAAGAGGTAATTGCTGAACGCCATGTTGTCGTTCATGAATATGTAGATGGCAAAAAGTGCAAACACAACAAGCATGAGCAAGCTGTACTTCAACACCTGCTTTTTGTTGATGCCCGGCTTGCTGCGCATAAACACCAAGAGCAACAGCAGTGTTACTATGAGCATGATGGCACTCAGTCCGAGTGTCTTCATCTTCCATATCTTTTTCAACCAGCCTATCATATAGTAAATTTCAGATGCGTGAGGTAAAGCCCAAAATGGCTTCTTGTTTTTCCTGATTCAAAACAAGTTGTTCTTCTTCAGGTGCAAGTTTAATGTGCAACTTCACATCAGCCTCTGCGGGTAGCAGATAATTGCAAAGCACGGTGAGCGCCTTTTCAGCCGGTCCGTTGTTCAGGTAGTCTTGCAGATTTGCTTTTGGCACCGGGCCAATCTGCACATGAATGGTTGGCAGAAAACTGATGAGCAAATCGCTTGCAATGGCATCAACTCCCAACCTGCACACTCCAAGTTTTGTCTGGTGCAGGTGACTGATGTCCTTCACGGTTACATCAGTGCTTGATATGTTCACTGCCACGCCCATCACTTTCGAAAAGCAATACTCAGTGAGCGGCAGATGTCCGCAGATGTCGTAGGCACGGGGCAGTATTTGTATCAGCGGATTCACATATTCACGTTTCAACTCGAGCAAGTCAGGCCATATCTGAAAGAAAAGTTCGTTGCGGTAATGGTCGCTGTAATCTTCGTAGGCCTTGCGCTCATCCAATTCTACAAGTATGCGCTGGCGATACATTTCTTTTTCTATGGGTAGAAAAAAATTGCGTGCATCGCTTTCTTCCTTGCGTGTTTCCTTGATGCCTTCCACCACATCGTGCACAGCAATTCTTTTCTTGTTGGGATCGGGCTGGTGAAAAAGTCCTTCGGGCAACATGTCATATAATCCTTCACGACATACCTCCATCTCAAACGCCTCCGGTTTTTGGTTGTCGTTGTTTTGGAGCAAAGCTTCCAATACATCTTTGGAGTATGTGCGCCTGAATGTGCCCCGCGGCTTGATGGTAATGTTTTGAAGCGGCACACCTATTTCTATATGATCCGCTGCAATCACTTCCGCACGCACATCTGCATGGCGGTTGTAGTGTTGTCTGGGGTTTGTCAGTGCGCCACTCATGCCTTTGCCGCTATTTTCACTTTGATGGGATAAAAGCCTGAAGTCTCATTGTTGAGCATCGATTCGATGCTTGAGCCAAGTACTTCCCATTGCTCGCGGCTGGTGCCTTCTGCTGTAGCGGGTGTTATGGTCACCTCCACATTGCTTACAAATGCTGAGGTGCGGCTCTTGCTTATTGAAATTCCTTTTTTTACGTGCACATCGCGCACGCGTGCGCCCAGTTCCTGATGCACAGCCAGCCTGATGTCGTTTGGCGTAACGATGCGTCCGCGAGTCATCAGTGCTTTGCGAAAAGCCTGAAGTGTTTCGCTGTTGGTCAGATTGTTTCGCCCGCCATAGGTGTTGGTCATCATGATGGCGCTTTCGTTGCGCACTTCATACCCGCTAAAGGGTGTAAGTTTTGCGCCAGTGCGCAGGTTGTTGGCAAACTCACCATTGGTGCCCCAGTATTCTACAAATATGTTTTCCGATGCTGATTTTGGTTTTATCATCAGATAACTTATCTGCTCTTCCTGCACGTCTTTACGTTCTACCTTTTGCGAGAGTGTATTCATCAGTTGTTGCAGCTCGCGCAGGTTTGCACTCAGCAAGTCGTTGCCATAAAGCGCGAATGATGCACTCTCATCACGCAGCAAATCCATCAGATAGTTGAGCAACTCCGATGCGGTGCGCGAATCGAACCGCTCCACTCCTCCTTGCCGCAGCAGATAGGTACCCGCCTGCGAACGTTGAATGTCTTTAGTGCTGTTCAGTATGTATTCATCGCTTGCTGCATTCTTCACAGACTTTACGCTGTAAAAAAGTTCGCCATCCATCTTGAGTGGAATGATGTTGTTGTTCTGCTGGAGGCGATAGGTGAATTCGTGTAGCCTTCGGTTGATGACCGGAAAACTATTCATGGTGCACAATACTTCGCTGATGGCTTCAGGCTTCATGGCAGGTGGAAATTCTACACGCAGCCACAGCATCTCCTCACTCAGTGCGTCCAGTTCCTGAGGCAAAAAAACCTGAGTGAATTCCGATGGATACTTTTTCAGATGATCACGAACTGTGATTTTTGTTTTATCGTCAATGGAAATGAATCGCTGTGCATAGAGTCTTGAAACATTCTTATCAGCCAGCTTCGCCAAATCGTTTTCAAGTTCAAGTTCGAATTCTGCAATGGCATCGCGCTTGGCATCGAAGTCGGTAAGACCACTGGTGGTCCTCAATTGCACTTCGCCAATACTCCACTTACTGAGTGGCAACAGGTGGTAGTAGTGCGCCTTGTCCGGATCATTTATCCAGTCGAAGTAGAATGACAAACCGTGCAATGAATCGATTCGTTGGCTTATGTCAATGCCTATGTAAAGTGTTTGATCCTGAAATTTTTTGCCGCTGCGGCTTTCCGTCAGTTTGCCTTTTTCAAAAGTATTTTCTACGTTGTAAATGGTATGGCCATGTACCAGACACCGTACTTCGCCATCCCATATTTTCACTTGCTTAGCTGGTGAAAAAAACACGCGTGTGAATTCCTCGCGTGTTGAACTCTCCAATGAGGGTGTTCTCTTTTGCAGAAAAAACTGGAACTCTCTTTTCAGCAATGAAAAAGCCTCCACCGATGATGCGTGCATGATACCGTGTGCTGCCCGCGCTCCTTTGAGCACTTCAGGTGTAAGCAGATGAGCTAACCTCTCAAGCACCCTTGCCTGTGAGCTTTGCAGATCGTTCGATACTTTTTCCAACTCAGTAGCGCACGAGCCAATGAGCATGCCCACCAACGGATCGAACGATTCCACACTGGCATTGGGCTGACCCCAAAGTTCAGCCGCGCTGCGCATCATGCGTGCCTTTATCTGGTCGCGGCTTTGTTGTCCTGTGGTTCTTCTGTTATTGATCATTTTGTGATGGTGTACACAAGTTTCTTTTATTGTCTTTTTCTAATCGAACGAAAATGGGCTGATGTAAAGGCGCTGTGTATAAGGAGGAAAATTTTGATTTGTGCTTGCAATAATTCCACTCACGGTGATGTCCACACACTTCTTTATTCGGTTGATGTGGCTTCGTCCTTCGAAGGCCTTTTCCTCTTGCCCTATGTCTATGCGCACAACTATGTTCTGCAATCTTTCTTCGTGCCTCATCAGCGACTGTTTGATGCTTTGCGCCATCCGGTCCTTCCAGGCATGCACGGCTACTATGTTTTCAAAGTCGTGATCCCATACACTGCATCCATAGCTTTCATCGAAGCGGTACTCGCCAAATTCGGAGGTGAGTATGAGGTAGATGTTTTGCGCAATTGATTTTTCCAGTCCGCATACAGGCAACTCGCCTTTATTCATCAGGCGGCTGAAGTTGATTGGAAATTTATAGTAGTTGTCATTCATAAATGATGGATGAAGATGCATCAATTAATCATCACTATACCTGCCTTCAGGCTTGCTTGTGCGGCTGCTGAAAGTTCGAGTTGGCCTGTTGCCTTCACGGTAGTTTTGGCATTGCCGCTTATTTCCATGGTGGCGTTTGCCTTTAGCTCTGCCGTTGCATTCGCATTCATCTTGTATCCCTTTGTGGCTTCTACTGTTACATCTAGACCTTTTTGTTTGAAGTCTTTGGTGCTATTCATCTCGATAAGTTGCTGTGCGTCCACTTTAAATTCTTTTGCACTGAATTCAATTTTTTCTTGTGCGGAAAATTTCATGTTTTTGGCCTTCACTTCAATGTCTTCTTTGGCCTCCACCTTTATCATCTTATTTGAGGTGATTTGTATGAGGCCATCGTCCTTCATTGTTATCAGTACTTCGTTCTTTTTGTCTTTGGTATATATGTGTATTGCTTCCTCGCCACCCTTATCGTTGAAGTATATCTCATTTCCGCTTTTTGTCCTTATGGCTTTGGTGTTGTTGTCATCCTCTTTGCGGTCACCACTGTGCGCCTTGCCATGATACATACTTGACAATGCAAACGGCATTGATACGTTGCCATTTTCAAACGCCACTATCACCTCATCATCTACTTCGGGCAACATGTAGAAGCCCCGGTCTTTGCCAGCATGAGCGGCAGCATAACGAATCCAGTCTGTGGTGTCTCCATCCTTTTGCCATTGTAGATGTACTTTTATTCTTCCCATTCCATCGGGGTCTTTATTGTCCATCACAGTAGCCATTTGTGTGTCAATGGTTGGTATGCGCACATTGCTGTTGTATGGCGGCACTTTCAGGTCAGCAGGTATTGCTTTGAAGTTGTTGCGGTAACTGCCAAGACCATCCATGTTGTGCTGAACTGCTGTTACTATATAAATGCCATAGTCAGTTCTGTCGCTGCTCAAGCTGGCTGTGCCAGCGCCTTGTATTTTTATTTTACAACCAACAGTCAGCTTGGGGCTGTCGCTCACTCCACTCATCACCACCAGTTCGCCTGCGCGGCCTGCCACACGGTTGCCAACCAATGTATCCAGTTCGTTGTTGTCTTGCGCTAGTTCGCGGTTGTGCACGGTTGCATTTTTCGAAAAAAGTGCCTTGGATTGGCTGATGGCCTTTTCACCCAAAGGATTTTGGCCTTCAATACTTCTGTCTGAAGATTTTTTCAACGTGGCTTGTTGCACGTATTCATATCCATTGGCTTCGAAAAGCAACGGCATAACCTTCATGCTCAGATCGAATGATGCCA